>JAITAM010000091.1 GCA_031284085.1 Spirochaetaceae bacterium | reverse complement strand
CTATTGAGAAGGCTGGCCTGAGACCTCCGACCTGAAAGGGTCAGACCTCTAGTCGCTCCTTGTAGACAAAGAGTCGTACTCCGTTCCCGATACAAGAACCTTTGAAACAGGCTGGCCTGTCGGCCTAGCGGCCGCCTGCCCGCCCATTGATGAAGATGCCCGTATCGTCTACATATACACCGCCATCTGTGCCGATTGCTTTGTTTCCGCTCAACTCTCCGCCCTCAAGCGAAAACTTTCCCTTGTTCTCCACGTATACGCCGCCGCCTCTGTAGGAGCTTGCGTTTCCGTTGACGCTCCCTCCTTCCATGCTAAAGACGCTGCCGTTATTCACATACACGCCGCCGCCGCCATAGGAAGAGGAGACGGACGTGTTGCCGTTTATACTCCCGTCGGTCATTACAAACGTAGCGCTGTTGTTCATGTACACGCCGCCCCCGCGGTAACCTGTGTTCTTGTCTATTGTTCCGCTCTCCATTGCAAACGCACCTTCGCTCACTGACACGCCGCCGCCGTAAGAGGCGGTGTTATCACTTATGGCCCCGCCTTCCATAGTAAACACGCCTCTATCAATGTAGACGCCGCCGCCCGCCTCATCGGCGCTATTGTTGCGTATTGTCCCGCCTCTCATGGTAAAGACGCCGTCCGCGGCCACAAAAACGCCGCCGCCCTTGCTGACGCCTCGTGCGTTTCCGCCTATGTTCCCGCCTTCCATCGTAAAGGCGCTGTCGGAGACAAAGACGCCGCCGCCCTTGCCGTTAGAGCCGCAGGCATTGTCTCTTATCTCTCCGCCTTGCATGGTGAAGGTCGCTTTGTTGCTCAAAGACACGGCGCTCTTTTCAGCGCCGTACAGGGTTGAGCCTTCCTTCATAATGAGCGTTCCGCCGTCTACAGAGACAAGCGCCGCCTCTTTGCCGTTGCCGTCCAAAGCGGTGTTCTCGGCAAGCGCCAGCGTTATACCCTTTGGCACGGTAAACAGTGCGCCGGTGCCGTTATTGCGAATGGTGCGTGGGCTTCCGTCTGCCTGAAGGATAACGGTTTTGGCCGCGTTGCCGGTAAAGGCAAGGGGATCGGCGCTCAAGGTAGCCTTTAAGGTAATGGTATACGTGCCGTTTGTGCTGTCGGCATTGATGGCGGCGATTGCCTGTGCAAGGGCTGCGGCATCGTTTACGGTAAAGTCGCCCTTTGTCGCCGGCGGCTTTTCAGCGTGCTGAGCTTGCTGTGCCTGCGTTGCCGGCGGCTCTTCAGTGTGCAGAGTTTGTTGTGCCTGCGTTGCCGGCGGCTCTTCAGTGCGCAGAGCTTGTTGTGCCTGTGCTGCCGGCGGTATCTTATCATCTGCCGTCTGATCAGGCTTTGAAGAACTCCGCTCGGAAGGCACGTCTTCAGTAGTGGAATAGCTATTCTCCTCTGGTGGAGGGGAAGGTGGAAGTGATGCTGTTTTGCAGCCCGCAAAGAATAGAAAGATGAGAAGACCGATACTCAAAAAATGCTTTATCATACCATATTATACCAAAATCAAAAGGATAGGTCAGACCTCTCTACTACAAGGTAGCGGCCAGCAGGCCAGCCTGTTTCTAAGGTTCTTGTATCGGGAATGGAGTACGACTCTTCGTCTACAAGCAGGCTAGCCAGAGGTCTGACCCCGTCCAACCCCGTCCAGACAAGCCAGTCTGCTCCCAGATCCTACGGTTTCGGCCTGTCAGATCCTATGGCTTGACTCTTTGAGTTTGGAGGTCTGACCCCTTTTGGGCTAGGAGGAGAGCTTCCATCGCGTAGTGTGGAGAGCTTCCTCCGTCCAGAACAGGTCAGACCTCTACCCCAGAACAGGCCGTGCCTGCTATCAGGCAAAAGCCGTACTCCATTCCTGATACAGCAACCTTTGAAACACGCTGGCCTGCTGGCAAAAAGCCGTACTCCATTCCTGATACAGCAACCTTTGGAACACGCTGGCGGGCCTTATAAATAATGAGAGGCAGGGAATGGGTGAACCGATCCCTGCCTCTCAAAGAGCTTGCGAAAGTATAGAACAGACCGGCGGCTTCTATGGCAGCCGACCGCCTTTGATACCAGCGCCGAAGCGCTGGCGCGGGCTGGCCTGCTGTTAAGGAGTGCCGCCGATGACGACCATGCGTCCATCCGTTGCCGGTGTAATCACGCCGCCTTGAGCCTTTATGTATTCAATAACAACATAGGAAAGCAGAAGCGAAGTATTAAAAGGGTTATCGGCTTTGGTAAGCACCGTGTAGCCGTCGCCGCCTCCAAGCAGGTAGTCGTTTGTACAGAACCGATACGTCTTGCTGGGATCAACCGGCTGCCCGTGTATGGTCAAATCTTTCACGGTATTGCTGGTGTAATCAATCGTATAGCGCACCTCTTTTGAGAACTGCGGGAAACCCCCTGCGCCCTGCGGTACGGTGGCAATAAAGTTGAACAGCTCGGTGATCTGCGTCCCCTTCAACGACACAATGTAAAGGTAGTTTTCAAAAGGCAGTATGGTCAGTATCTGCTCTTGGGTTATGGGGCCTTTGGGAAGCTCAGCGCGCATATTGCCGCCGTTGTGGAAGGCAAAGTCAAGCTGCTGGTTGTATACGGTCTTAAAATACCAGACATTTGCATCACAAATCATATTGCCCAGCGCAGTTTCCTGCCGCCTCGTAAGCCGGTTGCCAAAGACAAAGGTATCGGCAGCCTCTCCAACCACTTCTTTTAGGCTGGCATTGGCTTTATCAATGTAAGGCTGCAAGAGTTCCGTTACCTCAGGGTCAGGACCAATGGGTATAGCCTTCCAATCGAACGCAATTAACCGCCCGTTGCGCACCGACAGCTTGCCCTGCCCTAAGTATTTACCCCATTCGTTGGCAGAGACAATGTACGTGCTGTCGACTCGTTTTGGCGCAGCAAAGTACGAATGCGAATGACCGTCAACAATAATGTCTATGCCCGGCACGGCCGCTGCAAGTTCCGGCGAGGTAATATGTTCAGGCGCCTCTTTAACATCACCGATATGAGTAACGGCAATGACAATATCAACCTTTTCTTGATTGCGCAGTAAATCGACCATATCCTTTGCCGCGTCAATCTCGTTGATAAATACCAAGCTCTTGTCGGGGCTGGCAATAATTTGAGTGCGCAGCGTCGTAATGCCGAAGAGTCCAACGGTAAATCCATCGTATTGTTTTACCAAGTAAGGCTGCGACAAGTAGGTGCCGTCGGCAGTTTTAATGTTGGAAGACAAGAAAGGAAAAGCGGCTTGCGACAACTGCTTGGTCAGCTTCTCCTGAGAGCCGTCGAACTCATGGTTGCCGAAGATACTAAGATCGTAGCCCATAGCATTGTAAGCAAGTATATCAGGCTCTGCGGCAAACATATTAGAAAGAGCTGAACCTGTGTTAATATCACCTGCATCAATGAGCAAGACTTGCGGATGGGTTGCCTTGATCGCTTTGATATACGCAGCGCGTTGGGCAAGCCCGCCTCGGTTCCCGTTAGGCAGCACGGTGCCATGATGATCGTTGGTGTGGAGCAAGGTCAGCTCGTAGGTTTTAGCCGTTTGCTCTGTAAGACCTTTTGCGAACACGGGCATCGTTAAAACAAATAAGCTTGCTACAAGCGCTAAGCTTACGAGCCGTTCTGAAAAGCATTTCTTCATAAAAATCCCTCCATAAAGAATAGTATGATGTATGCTATAATGAAAATTAAGTAAAATGTCAACGCTCGGATAAGCTAACCCTGATGTTTAACTTGCCAAATACCGTTCTTGTAGAGTATGTTATATAGTATGCAGTTCAAATCCACTCGATCAGATAAAGTACCAGTCTCATTTAAGGATGCAGTACTGCACTGCTTGCCTAAAAATGGTGGTTTGTACGTTCCTTTTTCTATGCCGGACATGCGACAATTCTTTTTGCACATGGATGCTGATACGAGTTATTCAGAACTAGTTTCAGCAGTTGCACCGGTGCTTCTTCATGGTGAACTCAATCCCTTTTCTGCCTTACGAGTTGCAGAAAGCGCCTTTGACTTTGAGCCTGAACTTCACTATATCAATGAGCATATTTCTCTCCTGAATCTATACCAAGGCCATACCGGTACTTTTAAGGATTTTGGCATGGCTTTCCTTGCTGCGGTTATGGAAGAGTTGCTGAAAACTTCCGGTCAGGTTATAGCCCTCTCGGCGACCCGCGGCGAGACCGGCATGAGCATTGCGCGGGCTTTTCACAGCCGGCGTAACATTATCAACGTTATGTTGTATCCTGAAGGCCCGATTTATGGACTTGACCCAAAGGATTTTGTGCCGAACGGCGGCACTATTATTCCCATTCAAGTAAAGGGTACCTTCGATGATTGCCAGCGCCTTGTTTTAGAAACGCTTCAGGACAGGCCTTTTGCAGAGCGGCATTCACTGACGACCGCCAACACGATCAACGTAGGGCGGCTTCTTCCGCAATCTTTTTACTATTTATATGCCTTTACCAAAATAAAAAAGCAGCTCAAAGGCGACTTGGTCTTTAGCGTTCCGTGCGGTAATTGTGGTAATTTGATTGCCGGTTTGTACGCATGGCGTTTCGGCTTGCCGGTCAACAGTTTTATTGCGGCAATGAACCAGAATAATACATTCGGTGATTTCATAAACGGTAAAAGCTTCAGCACGAGGGCGCCGATAGCTACGGTATCTCCGGCCCTTGATGTAACAGTTCCTTCTAATTATGAGCGGTTAGAAGCATTTTACACTGAAGCGCCTGCGGTTATGCGGAACATGGTTTTTCCCATTACAATAGACGATCCTACGACCCTAGCAACCATAGAACAGGTATGGAAAGAACACGGTATTATGTTGGATCCGCATACGGCGCTTGCCTTTGCCGCCGCTCTTGCTTTTGCTCGCACTCACGATTCAGCGCATAGTATTGTGTTATCGACAGGGCATCCTGCACGGACGGCCGGTATTGTGCATAGAGCCATTGGAATACAGCCGGAACTACCGGTAGACCTAGCGTGGCTTCAGACTACAACCAAACCTATTGCCTCTATTGCTCCCTCTCTCGACTCTCTTGAAGCCGCCCTCATAAGTTGTTTCTAACAAGCACAGCCTGTTTCAGGAAGCAGCCTCAGGCTTTTTCACAGAGTCTCTATGCGTACCTGCACTCCGATCTATTTCAATTTTTTGCCTGAAAGGAGCAGTTTGAGGTCTGGCACTTAAAGCCAGTCAGAATTAGGCAGCTCAGAACTCTGATTATCCATCTCAGGATAGAACTAGTTCATCTCAGGATAGAACTAATTCATCTCAGGATAGAACTAATTCACCTCAGGATAGAACCAGTTCTACCCAAAGAGCCGGCAAGTCCCTTCGGAACCAGAATTATCTAGCTCAGAACTAGAATTATCTAGCTCGGAACTAAAATTATCTAGCTCAGAACTAGAATTATCTAGCTCAGAACTAGAATTATCTAGCTCAGAACCCCAATTATCTAGCTCAGAACTAGAATTATCTAGCTCAGAACTCCAATTATCTAGCTCAGAACCCCAATTATCTAGCTCAGAACTAGAATTATCTAGCTCAGAACTCAAATTATCCAGCTCTGAACTCCGATTATCCAGCTCAGAACTCCAAAGAGCCGGCAAGTCCCTTCGGAACTCCGATTATCTAGCAAGGAGGTAATTTTGTTATGAATATCAGAACCATGACCATTGCCGATTATGATGGTCTCATCAGTCTCTGGCGCAGTACTCCCGGCATGGGTCTCAATATGCTAGATGATTCCCGACACGGAATTGAACGGTATATAAAGCGAAACCCCAACACCTGCTTTGTCGCCGAAGATAATGGAGAGCTTGTAGGAGCTATTTTAAGCGGGCATGATGGAAGGCGAGGCTTTATCTATCATACGGCTCTTGCCTCTGCGCACCGCAGAGCCGGTATCGGAACGCGGCTAGTCAATGCGGCGCTGGAAGCACTGGAGAACGAGGGGATCAATAAAGTTGCTTTGGTTGCTTTCAAGAAAAACAGAGAGGGAAATATTTTTTGGGAAAAAAATGGATTCTCCGTAAGAAATGATCTATTGTATAGAAATAAAATAATACATGATGTGCAAAGAATTGATACTTAATTTAGGCGGGTTATATCAAAGAATGGGTGATCAGAGCCTTGCTTTATGCCCTGTTTATTCAGTAAAGTACCGTTTATGTATTTCATTGGAATCTTTGCCAAACGAGGAATTATGGATAAAGCGTTAGAGTCAGGAAAAGCAAATGGTTTTCGTACACACGGCGTAACGGCGTCAAGCGGATGCTTAGTTGATGAGAGTCTCATCGTAACTAACTATGGGCTTGTGCAGCTTGGACAAATCGGCAATCCGCAGGGGAATAAGCACCAGCCTATTTCCATTTCGGTTGCGACACCGCAAGGGCCGCGGCAGGCAACGCAGTTTTTTATCAATGGTCTTGCATTGACGCGGAAGATTGACACCAATTCCGGTTACAGTATTCAAGGCACAAAGGAACACAGGATTCGTGTGGTTGATCCGGACAGCGGTGAATGGCTGTGGAAACGGTTTGCCGAGCTGAAAGCCGGCGACATAACGCCTCTTGCTATGGATTCGCTTATCGGAGAGCCGCACCAAGTAGAGCTGCCGCCTTTTGAAAATGTTCGGTACATGAACGAGGATTTGGCAGAACTGCTTGGCTATTTTGGCGCTTACTCTCTTTCAGGCGGCGGGACCTTTACTTTTCCGGTTGAGATAGAGGATCGTGATGTTGCGGATCGGCTTGAAAAGATTCTTTACAATTCTTTTCATCTTAGAAAAGTTCTATATAAAGCAATACCCACGTATCCGGTTGAAGTAAAATCACCTGAACTGGGGCATTGGTGGGCTCAATGCGGTTTTACCAACCGCAACTGCATACCGCAGGCCGTATTGTATACCAACAATCCACAGTACTACAGAGCTTATTTGAGAGGGGTTTTTGAAGGAAGTGCGAAAATCCGCAACGGTTCGTTGAGCTTAAATATAGCAAGCGAGTCTTTATTCTTTCAGATTAAGAATCTGCTTCTAGCTTTTGGTATACCGACGGCCACTGTTCCTCTACAGTCGTATCAAAGGCCGGGATACGATCATGTTCTTCGCTTTCAGAACACTTCTTATAACAAAGTTTTTAAGGA
Organism: Spirochaetaceae bacterium; assembly: GCA_031284085.1. Taxonomy (GTDB): domain Bacteria; phylum Spirochaetota; class Spirochaetia; order Treponematales; family Breznakiellaceae; genus BOBG01. The sequence continues at coordinate 3,991 of JAITAM010000091.1, read as the reverse complement.
AAAAATCGGGTTCATCGGCGCACGGAAGAATGGTGCGCTTGCGTACCGGACAGGAGCTGCGACCTTCAGGGAAGACTTTGTGTATCTGCCGAGCGCACTCTTAAAACGCCTTCATGATTCCGGATTAAAAGCCGATCATGTGAAGCTCAACGGTGCGGTAAGCCGCCACTATTTGCAGGATATATATCTGAAGACCTGTGATAGTGAACTTGGAGACGCGCTGAGGTTTTTCTACGACAAGGTTTCCAGTAATACAGGCAGCGGCGAGCAGATGACATACGATCTTTCTGTGCCTGATGAACTTACCTACAATGCGAATGGTTTTATCAGCCACAACACCATCACGCAACTCTGAGGCTTAGGTTATGCTCTGAAAAAACCAAGCGTTTATTATCAGGGCAGCAACGATTTTGTGCATCTGCCATAAATTCTCCTACCCGTTAATCCTTGTGGCAAGCTGTTTGATAAGCCCTTCCTGTCTCGCTATCTCCTCCAACCCCTAGTTTTTTCCTAAAGCGCTTGGTAGACTAGGCCCTATGATGAAAAGACGAGAAGCAACATTGCTTTTGGAAGACGGTACAGAATACTCAGGCTGGTCTTTCGGCGCTGCCTGCTCGGCGGCGGGAGAAGTGGTCTTTACTACCGGCATGACCGGTTATCCGCAATCGCTCACAGACCCAAGCTTCAAAGGACAAATACTCGCCTCAACTTATCCTTTGATAGGCAATTACGGTGTGCCAGTGCAGGAAAAAACACTGCATAATGCGATCGACAAATACGGAATACCCCTTCACTTTGAGTCGGATCGAATCCACGTTACCGGCTTTGTGGTGTCTGAGGTCTGCGAAAACCCAAGCCACTTTGCATCCGGCGCTTCACTTTCGGCGTGGCTTCAGAAGAATAATGTCCCCGGCATTTCAGGCATTGACACAAGGGCGCTTACCGCAAGGCTCCGTGAACACGGTGTTATGCGTGGGGCAATCCTTGTGAAGGGAACAAAATCTGTAACGCTTGATCAGGGTATTATCAAAGAGCCTGTTGCCGAAGTCTCTCCGCAAAAACTGCGCACCTATAACTCAGGCGGAAAGCCGCACATCGCCCTTATTGACTGCGGTGCAAAGTCCAATATTCTCCGCTGCCTTTTAGCTCGAAATGCTTCGATAACCTGCCTCCCGTGGAATTATGACATTCGCACGGTTGAATACGATGGGCTGTTCCTTTCCAACGGGCCGGGCGACCCCAAGTCGTGTGGAAAAACCATCGCATCGGTACGCTATGCCTTTGACAGGGGCAAGCCGGTCTTTGGCATTTGTCTCGGCCACCAGATCATGGCATTAGCGGCGGGCGCCGATACCTACAAGCTGCTTTACGGGCATCGAGGGCAAAATCAGCCCTGCATTGAGGTAGGGACAAAGAAGTGTTATATAACGAGCCAGAACCACGGCTATGCGGTGCGTGCTGAGACTCTTCCTTCAGGCTGGGAGCCGTGGTTTGTCAATGCCAATGACGGGACTATTGAAGGTATACGTTCAACGGAGGGGGCTTTTTCTGCGGTCCAGTTTCATCCCGAAGGATGTCCGGGGCCTCGTGATACTGAATTCTTAATAGACCGCTTTATAAAATCAATGGAACAATGACGGCTGGCTGGCGAGCATGCCAGCCTGCTACAAAGCTTCGCGCCGGTATCCAAAGCGGCGTGCGACAATCGATGCACAGTTAAAACAGTTTGGCCGATAGAATAAGCGCTATCCGATAGGGTTCGAAGCGGATAGGCTCTTCCTTATCAAGTATCCGTTTTCTATAATACAGGTCTTTCGTCTCAGCCGTATAATTAGGCATGGTGCGCATTTGTCCGATAAGGGCAAGGGTAAGGTTTTTAGTTATGGTAAAGTTGGTGAGCAGTGATAGCACCCACCGATCCCTGTCATCCCCCCATTGGTCGCCGCCTGCCGTATTGTAAAGGTAATTATCTACCTCCGCCATAAGGCCAATGGTATTGAGAAAAATCGGAGGCTGGTATCCCAAGAGGAACATGCCGTAGTAATTCCACCCGTTTTGGTTTTCCGCAAAATCATGTTCGTAAACCCACGATTGTCCGTCTCTTGCGGCTGTAAAAGCCTTGTAGTTAATCTCATTTTTTGTCTGAAAGACAATATGATTCCAATCGCCCGGCAGCACTGCGGCCAGATCAAACTGGAAAAGCACGTTCCCATGCACATTCCAAAAGAGGCCGCCGAATGCTTTATCCTGCACTATTACTTGCTTGCCATCCGTGCCGCTTTTGCTAATGCCGATGCCGTAGAGAGGTTTGCCAAACAGATCAATATTCCATCCGGAACCTATTTTAGCGCCCAAGCCGAACTGCAAGAATGCAATCGGAGTTAAGACGGCATCCAGAGTGAGGTTAGTGTCAATCGGCGTAAGATCCGCATTGGCACTCAATTTGAGGGAATTTCCTTTTGTTAAGGCTCCGTTTCCTTGCAAGATCGGCAATATCCAGCTCTGATTAAGATTCAGCTTTGCCTCCGGCAGCGAAGACAGTTGCAGCGTTAGATTTGTTGAACTGCTTACTTGAGCGTATACATACAGGTTAAGGGCGCTCATCAAGGCAGCAAGCCAAAGTCCTTTTTTCATACATTCTCCTTCTTTGATTATAGAGTAGATGAATTGTAACACATCGTGCACAACTGTCAACACAGGCCAGCAGCTGCTGGCTGTTTCAAAGGTTGTTGATGTCGGGAATGGAGGTACGGCTTTTTGCACGCCAGCGTGTTTCAAAGGTTCTTGTATTGGGAATGATATACGGCTTTTTGCCTACAAGGAGTGGAGGTCTGACCTGTTTTTCACCCGCCAGCAGCCGCAGGCTGTTTCAAAAGTTGTTCTATCGGGAACGGAAGTACGACTTTTTGCCTACAAGCAGCGGGATTTTGGACAGAAAACAGGTCAGACCTCGCAAGGAAAACAGCTTACAGCTTTTTGCCTACAAGGAGTGGAGGTCTGACCTGTTTTTCACCCGCCAGCAGCCACAGGCTGTTTCAAAGGTTGTTGTATCGGGAACGGAGGTACGGCTTTTTGCCTACAAGCAGCGGGATTTTGGACAGAAAACAGGTCAGACCTCGCAGCCTAAAAGCGGATCTACGGCTTTTGCCTGATAGAAGCGGGAGAGGAAACGCAGACCGGCCTGCCTGAGCTTATGAGGTTGCAGCAGTGTTATATGAAGCAACCTGTGCCTCACAGGAACGCATAGCAAGAATAGTTTTTTCAATCAGCGTATCCAAAGTCCATCCAAGCATAGCCGCACCTCTTTCAATAACCGGCCGAGAACAACCAGCTGCAAAGTTGAGGGTTTTGAACTTCTTTTTTACCGACTTTACTTCTATATCCTGTACGCTTTTTGAAGGGCGCATGAGCGCACTTGCCCAGATAAGACCGGACAGTTCGTCTGTGGCGTACAGTACCTTTTCCATCTCGTGTTCCGGTTTAATATCTACGGTCAATTCATAGCCGTGGCTGCACACTGCCCGAATAAGAGCGGGGCTTACACCGGCGGCTTTGAGTAATTCCTGCGCCTTTATACAATGCTGATCCGGAAATTGCTCAAAATCCACATCATGGAGAAGACCAACCATCCCCCAAAACTCTTCATCAGTCCCGTAGCCAAGTTCTACCGCAAACCAACGCATGATTCCTTCAACAGTAAGCGCATGTTGAATATGAAAAGGGTCTTTATTGTAAGTGCAAAGCAGATCCCATGCCTGCGCTCGTGTTAATAATGTATTGTCCATAGAAAAAGTATAGTGTAGAGACAAAGGAATTAAAAGGTCTCACGCCAGCGTGTTTCAAAGGTTCTTGTATCGGGAATGGAAGTACGGCTTTTTGCACGCCAGCGTGTTTCTAAGGTTGTTGGTGTCAGGAACGGAAGTACGGCTTTTTGCCTACAAGGAGTCAGAGGTCTGACCTGTTTTTCGCCCGCTAGCAGCTGCTGCAGGCT
>JAITAM010000070.1 GCA_031284085.1 Spirochaetaceae bacterium | reverse complement strand
CTCTCTTGTTTTCTTTATTCTTGAAAAAATCTTGAGAGTAACCAGATCACCTATTGAACCTTCCGTAGCAAAGTCGAAGTCGAAATTATGAGGCTGCAAACAAGCTTGGTCGGTAAAACAGGAAGTTCAGAGCTAAAAAAAGTCGTGGCTCACCAGATGTTACAAATAAAGGAGTTTTTGTGGTTAAGGAAGAAGCAATTGAGGTAGAAGGCGTCGTTAAGGAGGCCCTTCCTAATACCATGTTTCGAGTCGAGCTTGATAATCAGGCGGGATACCTGATACTTGCTCATCTGTCCGGTAAAATGCGCAAACATTATATTCGTATCGTACCCGGTGATAGAGTGAAGCTTGCTCTCTCGCCTTACGATCTGACCCGTGGACGTATTATTTACCGGGAACGCTAAAAAAAGTATTACTTTCTTTTCAAAGACCCACTCACTGGGAATTATTGTTGTGAATAAAATTGTCCTATTAAGACAACTACTGTGTATTTGTTTTTTACTAATTCTTTCCGGTGTAGTCGTGGTTGAAATGAGAGGATCAGAGCGCTTAAGATCCACTTTTGTTTTCTATGACAGGGATACCAATCGGGCAACGGTAGAGGAGCGTCTTCTTTACCGTGAGCCGGATACGGAACGTGCTATCTATTCTTATGTGGAAGAGATGCTGTACGGACCTATGACCCCTAGCTTAATGCCGCTCTTCTTGCCGGAAACTTCGGTTCTATCACTTTTATACCGAAACGGTGCAGTGTTTGTGAACTTATCTGAAAGTGCGGCGTTTCCGATAGAGGGAATAGATCTTACCACCACTCTTAGCATCATGGAGCAGGGGATTAGGCGCAATTTTCCAGTCGTTCAAACCGTACATATTTTTATTAAAGGATACGGAGTCTAGCCTGTCTTTCAATGAAAAAGCCGGCATTTGTTTTGCATGACCTTCAGTTCCGGTATAATCCCTCTGATCCGTATGTTTTAGATACTATCAATTTTACTATTTATGATGGTGAGTATGTTGCATTGCTTGGAGCAAATGGATCGGGAAAAAGCACCCTTCTTTCATGTCTTAATGGAATCGCTGCGGTAGCTGCAGGGTCTGTTGCGGTGTATGACCGCAAAGGACAGATTTTAGATCCTTCTTTAGAGCAGGAGCTTGATGCAATCAGGCAGCTTACCGCTACCATGATGCAGAACCCGGATGATCAGATCGTTGCCGGTACTGTTGAAGAGGATATTGCCTTTGGCCCGCGCAGCAGCGGGTTTTCGGAACAAGATATTACCGGCAAAGTGAATCATGTCCTTTCATTACTCAACCTAGAACATTGTCGACACCGTGCGGTACATTCGCTTTCCGGCGGAGAACGGCAGCGGCTTGCCCTCGCCGGTATTCTTGCCATGGATGCCGATTATCTGCTTTTAGATGAATCCCTTTCAATGCTGGATCCGAAAGCTCGTGATGATTTTCTAAAACTGCTTGATTCTATGGTAGAAACCGGCAAAACGGTAGTCCATGCCACTCATTCCCTCGAAGAGGCGCTGCGCTCTTCACGATGTTTGGTGCTTGAGTCAGGCAAACTTGTGTTTGACGGTACGCCGGTGCAATTACTGAGTTCTGAGCATTTAACGGACTGGCATTTTCATCTGCCGGAATCCATTGCGGCCTTCAGGCTTCTTTCTAAACATATTCCGGAACTGTCCCTTGACGACTCACTCGGCTCATTAGAGCCGGCTGCTCTTGCAACGGCGATTATAGAGAGTAACTGGGATAAGAAAACTTTGCACAGCACCGAGAAAGTTCCTCCGCTCGACACTGTTCTTTTTCCATTGGATAAGACCGCTGCCATCCATGAGACGAAGAGTCCGCCGCCTTTGATACCGCACCGAAAGTTTAGAACAGACCGGCCTGCATCAGAGGCCTCTCCTACTTTACAGTTCGACAAAGTATCGTACCGGTATCCGGGAAACACTCTTGAGGCTCTCTCCAATTTCAGCATCAATGTCCCGCAAGGGACTTCCGTTGCCGTGATTGGACCAAGCGGCTCCGGAAAGTCGACCTTTATGCTTCACGGTAATGCGCTATTGACGCCGAATTCCGGTTCTCTTATGGTCGAAGGTTTACAGAGTGTGGATAAAAGAACGCCGCTCCACAGTATAAGGCTGAAAGCATCCTTAGCCGTCCAAAATCTGGAAGCCGCGCTCTTTGAACATTACGTTGCAGATGATGTGGCTTTTGGTCCGCAGAATAAAGGATTAAGCGGCCATGCGTTGCGCAACGCCGTTGTAAGCGCCATGCACGCTTTGGATTTGCCTTTCGATGCCTTTGCCGATCGGGCAACGACAGCTTTATCAGGCGGCGAACGCCGTAAAGTCGCTCTTGCCGGTGTTTTAGCTCAGGATAGTCCGACAGTTCTCTTTGATGAGCCTACCGCCGCACTTGACGGCGCCGCCCAAGAGCAGGTGCTTAACCTTATCCATGAACTGAAAGCCAAAGGAAAAACAGTTATTGTTAGTTGTCATTCTATGGAGATGGCGGCGCAGTTTGACCGCGTTGCCGTTATTACAGGAGGGCGGCTCGCGGCCTATGATTCACCGCGGCAAGTCTTTGGCGCTTGCTGGGATACCGGCTGGGGACTGTCCCTCCCGTGGACGATTGCCGTGGCGCATGAACTCATTGCCCGCAAGGTTAATCTGTCTGAACCGGTTCCCCTGAACGCAGCGGAATTGTTCAATGCGCTTTTTTCCCCTGTGCAGGCTTTTCCCCTTACGCAACCGGAAAAGCTCGACAAAGCCTGCACTATTCCTGCTCTGCCGCCTCGGTATCGCCGGTATAAGAGCGGCATTGAACTGTTCCACCGCAAGCTTATGCCGGATCTTGTCCAAAACTCACCGTTTCGGCGGATCGATGCCGCTCTCAAATTGATAACCGTTATTCTCTGCGCGTGCGCTGCTTTCATTGCCGACTCCGCTCTCGTCTCTGTTCTAATCACGCTTGCCACGGTCATTACAGGCGCCTTGGCTACAAAAACAGCGCCCAAATTGTTCCGTTCCCTTGCCCTCGCCTTCCCCCTATTGCTTCTCATGCTCTTATTGCAGTTCGTCTTTTCGTGGCAGGATGATAGAAGCGCGGTTTTGTTTTCATTCTGGCGATTTTCACTGACGACACAGGAATTCTTACGGTCGATTTCGCTCTTGTGTCGGCTTTGCGCCTTGATGGCTTTGATGGTACTGTACGCCGCGGTTACAACAATGCAGGAATCGCTTGCTTGTATACAAAAGGCGCTATCCCCTCTGGCACGCTTTGGCGTGCCGGTTTCGGATATTTCTCTCAGTATAACCATTGCACTTCGTTTTATTCCGGTTATAACGAACGAAGCGGAGTGTATTGTTACCGCGCAGCTTTCACGCGGCGCTCACGGACGCCTGAAAACCGCTCTATCAATAATTATCCCTCTTTTTCTACGCACCCTTGAACGCTCCATAAAGTTATCCCGTGCGCTGGTTCTCAGGCTCCACAGCAGGCCAACCTCTTTCTAACGGCCGCAAGCCGCTACAAAGGTTCTTGTATCGGGAGTAGCGTACGGCTTTTTGCCTGATAGCAGCAGTCACAGGCTGTTTCAAAGCAGGCCAGCCTCTTTCAACGTTTCCGGTCTTGTATCAAAGGCGGGCGTATGGCTTTTTGCTTGACAAGAGCCGCAAGTTTTTGCGAACTCTCGTTTTTCCTTGAGGGAACATTGTTGTAAGTTTTGTTCTCTCTTTCCAAGAATTCTTTTTGGTATTTTATCTTTCCTATTTTCAATTCCAAGAATTCTTTTTGGTGTTTTAATTTTCCTCTTTCCATTACGAGCTTTATGATTTTATAGATGAAAAACATTGTTACAGCCGGCGCGCCCACAAGTGCCGCTAAAACG
>JAITAM010000246.1 GCA_031284085.1 Spirochaetaceae bacterium | reverse complement strand
CTACATCCACCGTCTAACGTTAAAATAATTCTAGTATCATTCTCTTTTTTTGTCAAGAGACATTTGTATAAAATATTGGTGGTGATCTACAAAGTATGATAGGAGAGTAAAAACAAGAGGGACACAAAGAAATACTATGGGGGGGCATGTTCGCACCCCATCAACATCAATAGAACGCAAAAGCCTTCTATGACCCATCTCGCATGCTTGTTTTGTCTCAAATCCATACATGCCTCTCTATGCAATCTAGATATAAAGTTACACAAGTATAACTTTATAAAAAAGATATACTATCTATATGTTATAATCAACTAACTATTATTTGTTTGAGGGCCGAATCTATAGGATCTGACAGACCGAAGCCATAGGCTCAAGGAGAAAGGGACAGGCCTCCAGTCCACACTACGCAATGAAAGCTCTCCTCTGACCCTGAAGGGTCAAGCCATAGGATCGAGCAGACTGAAATAACTCGAATGGGGAAGTTTCTCACCGGAAACCGGAACTTTCGTGGACGATACAATCTTGAAGTCAGAGCTGAAGATACTCCAGTGAGTGGAATAGGTCAGACCTTAGGCTGTTTCTGTCAGAGGAATAGTCGTACTCCAATCCCGATACAACAGCAGAGGTAATGCTTATGCCCGAAAGAGAGATTATGATAATGCTATAGTGGATTATACCCTAGCAATTCTCAATAGGCTGGCCTGTAAAGTTTCATTTTGAGGGTTAGACTTGACTTAAGATAACGAGAAAAGATCCATATTTCCCTTTTCAAGTCATATTTTACCTTACATTCTCAAAAAAGATGGGCATATTCATAGACTACCCCCTTTAACTTTGTAGTAAAAAAATGTAGTCTACATATATGTTTCACCAAAAATCATACCTCGGCTCAAAACCCCATAGCAATTTTTTACGAATCTTGTTTATTATTATACCAATTGTGGTCGTAGCCGGTATAGCCATCCCTGCCATAGTGATTATACAGCGTAACACTAATATAAGAATGATACAGAAAAGCCTTATTCAATACTGGGAAAGTGGTGATTACAAAGTGGTATTTGATTTAAGTAATCAAATATTAAAAATAAAGCCCTTGGATTATTTTGCTCTGATGATGCACGGTTTTTCATCGTACCATATAGCTCTTGCACAGATAAATAATGAGGATATGCTTGCCTCTATAGATACCTGTATCTGGTCGCTCCGCAAGGCACTGCTCGTAAAAGAAAATGCTGCTAACAGCAGCACTATTCGCTATATGCTGGGCAAAGCTTACTATTACAAAGGGGAGAGCTTTGCCGATTTGGCTATAAAGTTTTTGCAAGAAGTACAAAATACCTCTATGGAGTTGATGCAGGATATTCCTGAATATTTAGGAGTTTTGTATGCACGCCTTCACGATTACCGCCGGAGTGTCGATGCTTTCGCTCAGGCTCTAAAGCAGCCGGAGAAGCCTTCCGATTTGTTACTATTATCCGCTGCCCGCTCTTACATAGAGCTGGGCGAGCCTGAACAAGCAAAGGCATATCTGGTCCGGTGTGCAGAAACTTCAAATGATGTTAATAGTATTATTACTGCGCGCCTTCTTTTGGCGACTATTCTTAAAAGTACTGGTGATAGAGCCGGCGCCGAGGCTCAATTAACGGCGGTGATAGACCTTAATATAGAAAATGCTGAGGCTCATTACCAGCTCGGCGAATTATATGCTGTGCGCGATTCGGCTAAAGCACGTACAGAATGGTATAGAGCCTTACAAATAGATCCGACTCATAAGCAAGCTCGGTCGAGGCTTGGGATTTAAGGAAAAGACTATTTTTAATGATGATGATTTTATATTTGAATTTTACTAAGATGAGGAGAAGTTATGTTTGGAATGTCATCTTCCGATATTGGTGTTGATTTGGGCACATGCAATACCCTTATTTATATATTAGGAAAGGGTATAGTACTGAATGAGCCTTCTGTTGTAGCTGTCGAACGGGGTACTAAAAAGGTAGTAGCCGTCGGTCAGGATGCTAAGCGTATGCTATGGCGGACTCCTGAGAATATCATCGCTATCCGTCCCATGCGTGATGGTGTTATTGCAGACCTAGAATCAACCGAAAAAATGATGCGTTATTTTATATCAAAAGCCATACCGCGTTACCATTTTATTAAACCCCGGATGGTCATCGGTATCCCTTCTTGTATCACTGAAGTTGAACGTCGGGCGGTTGAAGAAAGTGCCTACAAATCCGGCGCTCGTGAAGTTCTTGTGATTGAAGAAAGTCGAGCTGCCGCCATTGGCGCCGATATTTCTATTTTTGAGCCGGCAGGACACATGATCTGTGATATTGGAGGCGGTACTACGGAAATATCCGTTATTTCCTTGGGAGGCATGGTTGTTACCAACGCAATCCGTTTAGGGGGCGATGAATTCGATCAATCTATTATTAAGCATGTCCGAGCCAAACACAATATTATTATTGGAGAACAGACTGCTGAGGACCTGAAAATTGGTATCGGTAATGCAACGCCGGATAAGACCATAGAAAAAATGGAAATCAAAGGGAACGATGCCATAACAGGACTCCCTCGGCGGCTTGATATTGATTCAGTAGAAATACGCGAATGTCTCAAAGATCCAATAGTACAAATTATTGATGAGATCAAAAAGACTTTGGGGCAGACACCGCCTGAGCTGGCCGCGGATATTGCAGAGCGCGGTATTGTTATGACCGGTGGAGGCTCTCTCCTTAAAGGTTTGCCCAAGCTCATTGCAAAAGAAACCGGCGTACCGGTTTTTGTTGCAGAAAACCCTATGAACTGCGTCGCATTGGGCGCCGGCAAATATTTTGAATTCGCACGTGGTTTTGCTCAGAGTCGCAGCGTATACGATAATATAAACCGGTAATTCTTGTATGTTTTTGGACGATGCTCGAAAACGGCGAAGGCGGATTCTTATCGAATGGGCTGTTTTTATTGTACTGAATACTACTTCATTCTTATTTTTAATTTTCTCTACCGGGACCTTTGTTATCAATTTTAAGGATATGGGATTATCATTTTTCTTTGGTGTCCGTGGCGGTATATATGAAATTTCTTCGTTTGTAAACCAGACAATACTATCCATAAAAGAGCTTGACGAGCTTCGTAGCGAATATGAAGAACTGTTGGAACGGGTGAGCCGGTACGAACAGCTAGAGCAAAGTGCGGCAGAAATCCGGCAGGAAAACCAGCGCTTACGCGAACAGCTCGACTTTGCCGACACTCTAGCGGTTAAGCACATTGCGGCAGAAATAGTAGGCAAGGATCCTGGTAATTTATTTTCTGCTTTTGCCATCAACAAGGGCAAGCGTTCCGGTGTTGCAGTCAATATGCCGGTTATTGCCTTTCAAAAGGGTATGCAAGGGCTTATCGGTAAGGTAATTGTCGCCGGAGAACTTGAAAGTCTTGTTATGCCTATATACGATTCGAGCTTCTTTATTTCCTCTCGGTTTTCAGAATCGCGGTATGAAGGGATAATCGGAGGGCAAGGAGCGGACTCGCCTCTCCTTATGCGTTTTGTTCCTAAAAGCGCTCGTGCCGAGATAAGTTCCGGCGATGTGATTGTTACAAGCGGTATAGGGGGCGTGTATCCACCGGGCATTACCATAGGCAGGGTGGTGCAAATTTTATATCGGGAATATGAAATTTCTATGGATATCGAGATAAACAGTATTATTGATTTTTCCCGATTGGAACATGTGTTTGTCATTGATCCTTTGTAACAGGCAGCCTGTTTCTAACAGCCGCAGGCTGCCTCAAAGGTCTCGACGTAAGTATCCAAGGGCTGTGTACGGCTTTTGCCTACAAGAAGCGAGACAGAGGGACAGACCTTATAGCCGCAGCCTGTTCCTAAGCTCTCGGCGTTGGTTCGGAAGCGGATCTACGACTCTTCGTCTGAAAAAAGCAGAAGGTCAGGCAGAGGAAGGGGTCAGACATAGGTCAAGACATAGGTCATAGGTTATGTCTGATGAAAAAAGTAAAAAACATCCTTGTCAAGAAGAGCTACAATTCAATATAGTACTCAACAATAATGTTTAGGAGAAAAAATGAAACAAAGAGTTGGTGTAGTTGGTATTGGTAATATTAGTCATATTTACCTGCAAAATCTGACGGAAATATTCACAAAACAGGTACAAGTAACGGCAATAGCTGATCCTCAAGCGGATAAATTGGAACAGGCGGCTTTAGAATTTTCATTGCCCTCTTTTCCCAATGCTCAGGCGCTTATTGCAAGTCCGGATGTGGATATTGTTCTTAATTTGACCCCGCCTCATTTACATTTTCAAATTGCCCTTGATGCAGTCAAAGCCGGCAAGCATATCTACAATGAAAAACCGCTTTGCATTGCACGACAGGAAGCGGAAGAACTGCTGAAGACTGCTGCGGAGAATAAAGTTCGAGTCGGCTGTGCACCGGATACCTTCCTCGGCGCCGGCATACAAACCTGTTCTAAGCTTATTAACGATGGCTGGATAGGACGTCCTCTTGCTGCGACTGCATTTATGATGCAGTCGGGACCTGAGTCTTGGCATCCTAATCCGGATTTTTTCTACAAAAAGGGAGGTGGTCCTCTCTTTGACGTGGGTCCTTACTACTTGACCGCACTAGTAACCATGCTGGGGCCTATTGTACGGGTTTGTGGTTTTGCATCCATGCCCTTTAAGACCCGCACTATTAAAAGTATGCCGCACAAAGGTTCTACTATTGATGTTGAAGTTCCCACTCATGTCGCCGCTACTTTGGAATTTTCAAGCGGCGCTGTAGGAACAATGGTTATGAGTTTTGATGTTCCGTATCACTCTATGCCGTGCATTGAGATTTATGGAAGTGAAGGAACGCTTCGTGTGCCGGATCCTAATACGTTCGGCGGTCCTGTCCTGCTGCGGCGTAATGATTCATGGGTAGAAATACCTTTAATCGGCGAATTCACCGGTAACAGCAGAGGTCTTGGTATAACCGAAATGGCAGAAGCAATTACCGAAGGGCGCCCTCATCGAGCATCAGGAAAGTTGGCATACCATGTACTTGACATAATGCATGGTATTCACGATGCCGCCTCTTCAGGCAGATATTACAAAGTAAAAAAAAGTAAATAACAGCGCTTTATCGCAAAAGGGGCGGTTGAAACTGCGCTTTCGTTCCGCCCCCTCATTTTAAGACAGTTCCTGCGCTTTAAGTAAAGCCAATTCTGATTTATGACTCTGCCTTATCGCATAAAGACTAGAGTCAACAGTGCCTTTAGGAATACCTAAAACCTCAGCTATTTGGCTGTTAGTTGCCC
>JAITAM010000162.1 GCA_031284085.1 Spirochaetaceae bacterium | reverse complement strand
TTTGCAAGCTCTTTGCAGGCGGACGGGTCGGGCGCTTCCCCGCCGATAAAGGCCATACCTTTCATGCCACAGATCATAGCCGTGCAGCGGCATTTGTGCCTAGAGGAGGCAGCAGCCTCACTGAAAGAGGCGCATAAAAAGGCGCCGCGCTTACTTGCGGCGCTTCTCTAGACGTTTTTTTCATCAAGAAAAGCGCATATCTTACTGAGAGAAGTGTTTTTCTTACTGAGAAAAGCGCATATCTTACCAAGGAAAGTGTTTTTCTTACCAAGATATGCGCATATCTTACTGAGAGAAGTGTTTTTCTTACCAAGATATGCGCATATCTTACCAAGAGAAGTGTTTTTCTTACTGAGATATGCGCATATCTTACCAAGAGAAGTGTTTTTCTTACCAAGAAAAGCGCATATATTACTGAGAGAAGCGCCTCTCTTATCAAGATAAGTGCATATCCTATAAAGAAAAGTATCTCTTTTATTAAGAGAAGCGCTGCCTGTAGGCAAAGAGCTGCACTTCCGTTTTGGATACCAAGACTGAAAACCTTGAAAGAGGCCGGTTTATGCTAAATTGCCAGCAACCTTGATAAGAGAGTCATTTCCCTCGACATGGGAGGCGCCGCATGAGGTCTGACCCCTGTTTCTGTAAGACGAGGAGGCGGATACCGTTCCCGGTAAAACAAACTTAGAAAGAGAGTGGTCATTTCTCTTGTCATGGGAAACATCTTATGAGGTCTGACCCCTGTTTCTGTCAGACGAGGAGGCGGACGCTGTCCCCGGTAAAACAGCGAAGTTTAGAACAGATTGGCCTGTGTCACCTGTTCCACTTCTATCAAGCAAAAAGCCGTAGACCCGCTCCGATACAACAGCCTTTGAAACAGCCTGCGGCTGCCGCTCTTGTTTTTAGTGGGTTTTTATACAAGAATACGGTATGCGTAAATTAAATGCCGCCAGTTTAGGCGGGTTGTTGTTTGTATGTGTGGCTGAAACTGCTTTCGGAGCGCCCAAAGATACCATTTTTGGCGCAGGATTGTTTGCACGGATTAGCACTGTCCGCGGTGATATTGTGGTGCAGCTTGAATATGAGAAGGTTCCTATGACGGTATGTAATTTTGTCGTCCTTGCCGAAGGCAAAATGCTCCGTACCGGCACAAAGCGTTTTTATGACGGCTTAACCTTTCACCGAGTTATTCCTGACTTTATGATACAGGGCGGCGATCCGTTGGGAAACGGAACCGGAGGACCCGGCTACCAATTCCCCGATGAATTTGATCCTACCCTTAAACACGAAGGCCCCGGCGTTCTTTCTATGGCAAACGCCGGCCCCAATACCAATGGCAGTCAATTCTTTATTACCCATACGGCAACGCCGTGGCTCGATGGCAAACACACGGTATTCGGCAAAGTCGTTGAAGGGCAGCAGGTGGTCGATGCCATCAAACAAGGCGATCGTATAGAGAAGGTAACGATTATTCGTAATGGGTTGCAGGCAACGCTCTTTAAGACCGACCAAGAAGCTTTCGATACTCTGGTACAGAGACACAACGACTCGTTGTCGGCAAAAGTAAAGATGCAGCGTAGGAACGATCTTGATTTGATTGTAATGCAGTACCCTAACGCAAGCCAAAGCGAATCCGGTATTTACTACATAGTACAAAAAGCCGGCGCTGGCGCAAAACCTGCAAAAGGCGCAAATGTGAGTGTGCGGTATCGAGGGCTTTTTCTTTCCGGCAAAGTCTTTGACGCCTCTGACCTTCACGGCGGGTCGTTAGAGTTTAAGGTGGGCGTGGGGCAGGTAATTTCAGGCTGGGATGAGACGCTCCTTGATATGCAAAAGGGCGAAAAACGCCTTGTGATACTTCCCCCTGAGGCCGCCTATGGGGAGCGCGGCGCAGGAAGCGGCCTTATTCCTCCACACAGTTTTCTCGTATTTGAAATGGAATTACTGGACATTAAGTGAATTGCGCAGGCCGGCTTGTTTCAAGCCGCCAGCAGGTTCCCTTTCGGTCTTGTGTCAAAAACGGCGTACGGCTTTTATCTGCAAGAAGCAGGGCAGGTCAGACCTCAAGCCAAGCTTCGGTGTTGTATCAAAGGCGCACTGAGTTCCGCAAACCCATGTCATTTACCGTAAGGCTGCCCCGATGCACGCGGGGCATAGTCTTTTCCGCTAAAGAGAGCCAAAGTTACAAGCGTGATAAGGTAGGGCATGGAGTTAAAGAATTCCGGCGGTAAAAACTGAAGCGATTTTATATTGATGATGTTTACCGCAAGGGCTGAGGAAGCGCCGAACAAAAGGGAGGAGCCGAGTATTCCTAAAGGAAGCCAGCGCCCAAAAGAAACCGCAGCCAGAGCAATAAATCCTTTTCCGTTGATAGTGGTAACGGTAAATTGAATATCCTGCGTCAGGACTACGCAAGCGCCGGCAAGCCCTGCCAACGCACCGGAAATGAGAACCGCAATGTATCTGATGCGAATAACATTAACACCGGCGGAAGCAAGTGCTTGCGGATGTTCGCCCGCCGCACGCAGGCGCAATCCGGCAGGACGTCTATACATAATAAACCATGTAAGACCAAGAATAATAAGAGCGATCCACACGGTAGGATAGATTCCAAAAAGACCTGAAAGCATCCCTAGCTTGTAATTCATGGTACGGTCCATGCTGAAAAGGAGCTGGGTAAAGAATACCGTAACACCATTGGCAAGCAGGTTAATGCCAGTACCGGAAACAACCTGATCCGCCTTCAGCGTGATGGATGCAAAGGCATGGATAAAAGAGAAAACGCAACCGGCAAGAGCGGCTAAAACAAGTGCAAGCGGAATTGAAAAACCTATTGTTGACTCAAGCAGCACGTGCGTTGTTGCCGCAACCATGGCTCCTATCGCCATAAGCCCTTCAAGTGCAATGTTTACGACACCGGATCGTTCGCATATCATACCGCCGGTCGCGGCAATCAGGATCGGCGCGACAATCATCAACGTTGATGGTATTAAAGCTATAATCGTTTCTATCATACCAATTATGCTAGACTATCATCCGTCATTCGTCAAGAAACAGCCGCAGGCCGTTTTCAAAATTTCGGTGTTGTAACCAAAGCGGCAGGTCAGCCTGTTTCTAAGCTTCGCAGCCGCAGCCTGTTTCTAAGTTTCGGTGTTGTAACCAAAGCGGCAGGTCAGCCTGTTTCTAAGCTTCGCAGCCGCAGGTCGTTTTCAAAATTTCAGCGTTGTAACCAAAGCGGTAGGCCAGCCTGTTTCTAAGCTTCGCAGCCACAGGCTGTTTTCAAAGCTTCAGCGTTGTACCCAAAGCGGTAGACCAACCTGTTTCGCAGTTAAGGCGATAAAGGAGCACCGCCGCTTCATTCCAGTATATCGTAAGGATCATCACCCTGCCTGCGATAATCAAGCGCCTCCATAATATGAACCGGCAACAGGGTGTCAGACCCTTCAAGATCGGCTATTGTGCGGGCAACACGCAAGATACCATGAAACGCTCGTCCGGAAAGCCCCAGTTTTGAGGAGGCACTGTGCAAAGCCTTCTCCGACTCCGCTTTCAGTTTACAGTACCGATCTATGAGCGAGGCGGGCATACGGGCATTCCGGCGAATACCGCTGTTTTGATACCGATCCCTTTGCACCTGTACCGCACGGAGAACCCGGCAGGCTATCGTTTCACTTGATTCTCCTTCGCCGGTTGTGCAAAGGGTAATTTCAGGCGATTGTACCGCAATACGCAGTTCCACTCGGTCAAGCAAGGCCGCGCCAAACTTCCGCCAGTACCGATGTATTTCTTCAGGCGAACAGAAACAGGTTAAAACGGTATCGGACAAAGGCTCATCACCGAGTCTGTGCATACCAAGCCTGCCGCACGGACAAGTATTGGCGGCAAGCAGGAGTTGAAAATCGGCAGGCAGCCTAACAGGTCCTTCGGCACGTGAAATAGTAATAACGCCGTCTTCCAGCGGTTCACGGAGAGATTGCAGTACATGCGCTCGGAATTCGGGTGCTTCGTCTAAAAACAGCGTGCCAAAATGCGAAAGGCTTATCTCCCCCGGCCTTACATTCTTCCCGCCGCCTAAAATGCCTTCGACGCTTGCCGAATGATGTGGACTGCGAAACGGTGGATGCGTTATAAAAGAGACCTGTCCGGCTTGCTCGGCGAGACTGTACAGACTGGTAACTTCAACCGCCTCCCAAGGAAGGAGCGGCGCCATAATACCGCTCATACGGCGTGCAAGCATGGTTTTGCCGGCGCCGGGCGGCCCGAATACCAAAAGGTTATGCCCTCCGGCCGCGGCAATTTCCAAGGCGCGTTTGTAGCGCGCCTGCCCACGAACTTCAGAAAAATCCTGAATCGGCACGACATTCGCCTCAGGATCAGGACGGCTCTGCGGCGCAAAAGAGCCGGTCTGCGCCCTCGTGATCAAAGCCTCTATAGCTTCTTTGAGCGTGTCCGCACCAGCATAATGTCCATCCGCCAAGATAGCGGCTTGCGATGCGTTCTCTTTAGGCACAATAAAATCGCTAATACCCGCACGAATACCCGCCGCTACCGCCGCAAGCACCCCACGAACAGGCCGTAATGTGCCTGAAAGCTCAAGTTCACCAAGCATCATAAGCCCTTCAGGATTAGGCACAAGACCTGCCGCAGCCATAACCGCGACCGCTATAGGCAAATCCAAAGCCGCCCCTTCCTTACGGACGCCTGCGGGCGCTAAATTGATAAGAATACGCTCCTGTGGAAATACGTAGCCTGAATTGCGAAAAGCCGCCCGCACCCGATCCCGTGCTTCACGAACCGCCCCTTGCGCAAGACCGGTAATATCAACGCCCGGTATACCACGGCGTATGTCCGCCTCAACCCGAATAATAATTCCTTCTGCACCAAACGGTGTATATGCCATAACAAACATACCTGTACTAATGGAGCGATTCTGCGAAATGCTTCAATTATGCGCAAATTTTTTGCATAATTTTTTCCTAGGTTCAAAGAAAAGGGTACCCGAAGCCCAAGCAGTGCGCCGATGGCTACAAACCTACCCGAAGCTTTGGAACAGGCTGGCCTGCTGCTGCTGTTCCTACTTGTAGACGAAGAGTCGTACTCCGTTCCCGATACAAGACCGAAGCTTTGGAAGAGGCTGGCCTGTTGCTGCTGTTCCTACTTGTAGACGAAGAGTCGTACTCCGTTCCCGATACAAGACCGGAACTTTGGAACAGGCTGGCCTGTTGCTGCTGTTCCTACTTGTAGACGAAGAGTCGCACTCCGTTCCCGATACAAGACCGGAACTTTGGAACAGGCTGGCCTGCGACTGTCATTGTATGACGGTAATGTTTGCACCTAAGGATCTAAGACGGGCAGCGAGGTTTTCGTAGCCACGCTCTATTTGGTAGACATTACGAATGGTACTCGTGCCTTGAGCGCACAAAGCGGCAATGACCATAGCCATACCCGCACGAACATCGGGACTGTAAAGTTCCGAACCAGTCAGCCGTGATTTGCCTGAGATAACCGCCCGATGAGGATCGCAGAGTACTATGCGTGCGCCCATAGCAATGAGCTTGTCCACAAAAAACATCCGCGACTCAAACATCTTTTCGTGAATCAGCACCGTCCCCTCGACTTGAGTTGCAGCTACCGTAATAATACTCATCAAATCAGGCGGGAAGCCGGGCCACGGCGCATCATCAATCTTGGGTATCATGCCGCCTAAGTCGCAGTTGATGCGCAGGGCCTGCCGTGCCGGGACGTGCAGACACCCGCCTTTGTATTCCCAGCTTATACCAAGTTTGCCGAAAGCAAGTTTAGCCGGCCTTATGGAGCGCTCTTCTATGCCCTCGATGCACAAATCCCCGCCCGTTACGGCGGCAAGTCCTATAAAAGAACCGACTTCCATGAAATCAGCGCCTATGGTGTATTCACAGCCGTGCAATTTCGGCACACCGTGTATGGTCAGAATGTTTGAGCCTATGCCTTCAATCTCCGCGCCCATTGCGCAAAGCATTCGGCACAGGTCTTGCACGTGCGGCTCACTTGCGGCGTTGGTCAGCATGGTCGTGCCGCAGGCGCAGACCGCGGCCATGACAGCATTCTCCGTTGCGGTTACCGACGCTTCATCTAAAAATATATCTGCGCCGTGCAGCCCTTGGGTCTTAAAGACGAATGTTCCGTTCATCTCAACCGAAGCGCCCAGTTCGGTCAGCGCAAGGAAGTGCGTGTCAAGGCGTCTTTTGCCTATGACATCACCGCCCGGAGGCGGCAGGACGGCAGCGCCCGTTCTGCTCAAAAGTGGGCCTGCAAAGAGAATGGACGCCCTGATCAAGGCGGCGTATTGCGTGGGTATGGTGTAGGTGCTGATGGTGCGGGTGTGCAGGCGGTAACTGTTGGAGGACAGGCGCTCTACGCCGCCGCCCAGTGAGCGGTAGGCGGCAAGCATAACCTGAACATCTTCAATATCGGGGACATTGTTAAGAACGATAGGCTCATCGGCCATAAGGGATGCCGCAATACAGGGCAGCGCCGCATTCTTGTTGCCGCCCGCACGGATAGTCCCGTGAATCGGCGTTCCCCCTTCAATGTGGTATTCTTTACTCATTACAAGAATTTTAGTCTCTTGCCTCTCACTCGTCAACAGGCCGCAGGCCAGCCCGCCAACAAAAGAAACAACAAGAGGTCTGACCTGTTTTTGGGGCTCGACTCTGCCTCGGTAGTGCTAACAGGATCAAATCCCAACTCCCCTGCTATAAGCCTTAAACATCCGTTGCAGCACACCTTTTTGTGTCCAGCAGTTCAGCCGGAGATAAATCACATACCGGTTACCAAAGAGTTAGGTAAACTCCACCGCTCTTGCAGAAGAAGTTCAGAGCTGCCCCTGCTACGAACAGAACTCGATTGGGAATCGGAATTTAGTCCTGCCATAGGGCGGACGCCGCTTGCTAAAATCTTTTTGAGGGGACAGACTTCCGGTTACCTCTGCTTCCGATACAGCGCCGAGCCTTAGAACCCCGCTGGCTTGCCGGCCGGCCTGTTTGTAGGCAAAAAGCCGTGCGCCACTCCCGATACAAAAACCTTTGAAACAGGCTGGCCTTAAGGGTCAGACCTCAAGCTACTCCTTGTAGGCAAAAAGCCGTGCGCCACTCCCGATACAAGAACCTCTGAAACAGCCTGCGGCTGAGACCTCTAACCCAGAAACAGGTCAGACCTCCTAGCCCGAAGGGTCAGAGCTAGGGGGATGTTCAGGCGCTGGACTAGGTAGTGGTAAAGAGGCCTTGAGGCTAGGGTGTTCAGAGTCTGGAGTATGAGTGTTTTGGGTCTGGAGAAAGGGAGTTTTGGGTCTGGAGTATGAGTGTTTAGGCTCTGGAGTAAGGAGTGGTAAAGAGGCTTTGACTAGGGGATCTTCAGGGTCTGGAGTAGGGGGTAGAAACAGGTCAGACCTCTGGCCCGCTACTATCAGGCAAAAAGCCGTACGCAATCTTTGATACAAGAACCTTTGAAACAGGCTATGCCTGCTTTGAAACACGCTGGCGTGGAAAATATTTTTACAAAATTCGGTAAAATACTTGATATTTGTAAAAGAATGTGATATACTCTAGTATAGTTAATAAAAAATGTGCGGGCGCAAGCCTGCAGCGTTTGACAGTTTTATGTAGATTAGGTTTTCTTAATTAACTTTGTGTTTAAGAGGACCGCAGCCAGCACGTACCTACCAAGTTTGTCTGGCTACGGTAAACATCGTACACGAGGTACAGCGACAAATATATCCAAAACAATATATTCCAGTCAACGTACTTCCTGTTCGTCCTCTTAATTTATAGTCCGCGCTTGTGCGGGGACATAT
>JAITAM010000101.1 GCA_031284085.1 Spirochaetaceae bacterium | reverse complement strand
TCACTTTGGCCGCTGAGCGCCGCGGTTATGCTTGCTATGGCCATGAATACCGTTGCTACCTTGAAGATTTTCGGCTCAGCCCTTCCCAAAAAAGGGCTTGCCTACGTTATCCAATGTGTATGGACGCCCGTATACTTTACCTTTCTTACTATTCTAGGCTTCTGTCATGTTAAGTTTCACTGGACGGGTACGGGGAAAAAGCCTTGAGACAGGCTGGCCTGCAGAAAGCCGTATACCACCGCCCGAAACAGGCCGTGCCTGTGTCAGAATTGCCAGAGCTTCTCAGGATAAACCACTATCCCTAGTGAAAACCACCAGATAGAACTTTCTATTTTGGATTGATCGGCTCTGGATATTATTAAGTCGTCAGGCTCGCCGTAGCCCACAGCACCTGACGCTATACTTCCCTTTTGGGAATACAGCCCTTCCCACGCAGCGCCGAGCATGAAATCCATCTTGTCGGAATGCTTCGGGCTGTAATACAATTTTATTCCAGCGTAGCCGCCCATACCGCCTTTCATCGTGTCGTAAAACCGGGTCAGGCGCACAATATGCGTGTCTGTGGTTTTCACTTCCAAATATGGATAGAAACTCCCTTCCAGCAAAACCGTAAACCGCTTAAAAAACGTATGGCTCAGCCCCAAACTAATCTCAGGAAACCAGATAGATTCTTCGTAGGTGATGATTGCCCCCGCAAGGTCCCGCTTGGGCTGACCCGGATATTGAGTGTAGCCATCGTTTGCTGTCCACTTGCGAATCCGGTACATAATGCCGGCGGCGGGGATTATGCTGAAATTGCCCAGCGCAAGCTCGTAGCCGATGACAGGATTGACCTCAAGGTGGTGTTCCAGAGCGGCTTCGTGCTGCGAATAGTGGCTGTGAGAGGCGCTGGCGGGATCCATAAAGTCAAAGTCTTCCACGATGCCGCTTTGCATCGGCAGCGCTGACATGAAGTTGAGGTAGAGCTGGATATTTTTCACCTCGAATGTTGCGGTAAGGGCCGTATAGGGGATGAAGCGTTCTTGCCAGTCGATGAGGCTTAAAATCTCGCCCCGTTCGTAGACGAATTCGTTCATGCCGCCGTAGAAGAAGCCGCCCGCTACCTCCAAAGAGGTTCTGAACCACGAGTTCTGAGAGGCGGGTTGAGTTTGTGTGGCGGTCTGGGAATGAAGGGCGGCGGGGAGCAGCGCTATGAGCGCTGTCAAGATATAAAACGTTTGTCGCATCTGATTTTCCTTTCTATATATATGAGGTGCATACCGTGCGGAAAACCCCACACGGTATGCACGAAGAACTATTTTACTGCCACCTAAATGGAGATTTGTGAACTGTTAGGTAAACATAATGTCCACCCGCGCTCTTGTTTAGATCGATGCGTCCACCGACCCACGAATAACCGGAGTTAATTTGGCCGGAACCTGCGCCGCTCTCGCAATAACTTCCGATGAAATCAATAGCCTGAGTATCGTTTTGGTTTACTTTGCGATACATCAGCCACAAATACGGTCCGCCCGCGCCTTTATTAAGATCCATGTTGATTGTAGTCCAACCCGATCTGGTTGCACGGGTTGAGCTGCTGCCGGTACTGACGACATCTATCTCTGCAATAGCCTCACGATTGTGGCTACGCGCCGTAGTCTGATAAGGAATCCGTAACCATGAGCCTCCTGCTTTTGCATTTGCGTCCAGCACAGAGCCGCCGCCGGGATTGTACATATCGGTCTTCACAAGGTTAGTAAATCCAGAGGGAACATCGCTGCTTGAAGTATTTCGGACATCAATGCTGGTAACATAGGTATAGACCGGGTCAGGTGAGGGAGGCGGAGTATACTTAAACCCTGCAAGAGCTACTCCTCGTGTCTCGACCCTTTTATCAAATTCCGTTTTTATCTGCGTCGCCTTTGCCGGGTTTACCTCCGCCGCTATGGTCCAGATCGGGATCAAATCGTTGTTGAAGTTAGGAATTCCGCAAAGATCAGGCTTACTTCTAACGCTTTGCACCCATGCATCATACCCACTTGTGAATTGCTCCGCGGTCATAAAAGAGGTGTTATTCCCACCCCGTGATGAAGAAGTAAAAGAGGAATTGCTGTTCAGTTCCGTTGCCTTGTTCTTGGCATCCGTACTTGCAGATCCTGTAAATCCTCCATAGGTTGCGTTAAGCGCCACCGTTATGTCTTGCGTGTTGGTAAGGCTTGACCCGGTATAAGAATAGTTAAATTCCGCTTCTCCACCCCAATAGGCGCGGGCAATGAGATGGGTTCCATAAGAATCCAATATGTATGCCGCGCTTTTTGAATTGACATCCGTTTTGAAGGTATCATCCAGCAGGGTTTTTAGTACAGAAGGTGCGGTGTTTCTCAAATACTCATCTTGGGTAATATGAAACCCCCGCCCTTTGGCGTAACGCTTTGTCTGTGTGGAGTTTTTACTGGTCGAAAACTCCGCCGACACCTTACCGCTAAACACTACCCCTTTATATTCCGCACTGGCAGTAACGTTGAGGCTTTCAAATAACTCCTTAACCGATTCTCCGCTTGCGGACTCCCACTTGCTTGATGTGGTTGCTGTCCGTCTAACCATATCGGCCGCATTCACACTTTCCAGATCAAGAATAGGGCGGGTTATTTTTACATCGCTCCGGCTTATGTAGCCGGAGTTAATCACATCGTAGCCGTAAAGTAAAAAGGTATCATCTCCGGTTACTGCTATTCTCTCCGGATCCGTTGCTCCCTCTTTTTCGACTATGCCCACTACCTCAAGGGTAACGCTTTCCATCCCTTTTTCAAAGAGAAGAGTTATAGTACCTCCGTTGGAGAAAAGCTCCTCCTCTCTCTCGATAACTTCTTCATCCTCCTTAGGCTCGGTTTCTGTATCACCTTTAGAGGGATAGGTTTTCGCCGGCATTAGACCAGTAAAGATGATCTTTCCATCTTCTAAAATGAAATAACCGTTTCCGGTGGAGCTGGCAATCGAAACAGTTATCTCATGGTCAGCCATTTTTCCGGGTTCAAGCTGTATAAACTGCTCGGTAACAATCGTTCCTGCGTCGGCTTCGGTAAATTGGAAGGGTATCAGGGTACGATACTTAGCCTTTTCGTTTAACAGCACGACCTCATCGTTGTCTGTTGTCCCTCCGCCGGTATTACCGCCGGTGTCGTCAGGGCATCCGGTCAACGACAACGCAATCAATGCCGCCGCTGCAAGCGCGGAGACAAACCGTAAGGCATGGATTTTCTTGTTCATAAAATCCTCCTATAAAAACTATATTTCCTCACTACGAAGGAAATAAAAGAGGATTAAACGTGTCGTGTTGCTATTCCGCCTGAAAACAGGGTAAAGTAAAAGGCACGTTTAATGTGTCCCGTAACCGGCACGTTCCGCCAAGAAGGACGGTTACGGGTTCCTCTTTTTATATAAACCACCCATACGGGCAAGTTTCCTTTTGTTACAGGCCAGAGCCTGTTTTGGAGGTCTGACCCTGCTTTGGAGGTCTGACCTGCTTTGGAGGTCTGACCCTACTTTAGAGGTCTGACCCTGTCGGAGTGGAACCTCCACCCTAATGATAATTACGCTCTTTCTGTGCGTAACCCCAGCCTTACTATCTAAGCACCCATACGGGCAAGTTCTTTTTTGTTGTGGCGTATTTCTACGCTCTATCCTTTGGTATTGATATGGCTTATATCCAAAGTCTGATATGGCTTATATCCAAAGTCTGATATAGGCCGTATCCAAAGTCTGATATAGGTCGTATCAGACCCAACTTTACGCCACAGTCAGCGTAAAACTACTTTCTGCAACTCGCGAATGGAAGTACAGCGGGGCGTATCATCGGGAACATGGGATTACAAGAATTATCTCTTTCGTGGATGATACAATCTTGAAGTCAGAGCTGAAGGTACTCCAGTGAATCAGGTCAGACTTAAGGTTGTTTCTTGTAGGCAGAAAGCCGTATGGCCGCTAGAAACAGCCTGCGGCTGTGTATTGTAAGGAGTCGCTAAAGCATGTAAAATAAGTATATTTCTTATCAAGGAGGACGAGATGAAAAGATTCTTTCTAATGGCGCTGCTTTTAGGCTATGCCGCCGTCTGTAGCATAAGCGCAGGTGGAGTGCGAGAATACAAAGGACAGATGTATATGGTAAATGACTGGACGCCGACAAATGTTCAGCAATTCCTAAAAGCCGGCTCCTTTGATATTGAGGGTATACAGGTTGGACCTGAAGATTCAACAGACGGTGTTTTCAAAAATGGAATGTATCACTGGGGCGGACCAGTTGCTATAAACTCAAACGGCGCCTTGCCTACAGACGAGCCGCTCCGTTTTAGACTAAGTGATAAGTGGCAGACGGAGGATGAGTACTACTGGATGAGCGGAATGTACAGAGGGGAAGACTTTGCGGTCTCGGAAACAGAAACGTATACCGTATATGGAACCGCTGCCTTTAGCGAAGAAGGAAACGCAGACATTGAAATAGTATACATAGAACCGTATACGGAAGAGTCGTATATGCCTGAACCGGCTCCTACCGTATTGGCAGAACAAGCGCCCGATGAACGTATAAAAAGGCGTATCACCATTAGAGCGCTTCCACCGCTTCCACCGTTTCCACATGCCGCAAAAGCCTTTATCTCGGTGCATAACAACACCTCTCCTACCACCTTTTTTTCAGGCGGAATGGTACAGTGGGACGCCTCTTTCACTGATACATGGGACGTGCCGGCAGGTACAACAATGTGTACGGTTCTTGTCAGCATAAAGGATCAGGATAATAAGATTATCCGGGCGCTCTCTAAAAAGTACGTTCCTTTGGATAAGGAAATCATTGTTCTTTCTTTTGATGATTTTCAAGAAGAATCCATAGAGCTTTTAGCAAAAAAGTTCGGCGATAAGCCCTTCTCAATTAAGAAATGAAAACTTGGGAGTATTACAGAGGTTTTTGTGTTTAAGGGTTTGAGTAAGAAAGCACAGATGCTAATGACCGGCGTTGTACCAAAAGAGGTGCGCCGGTGCGGTGCAAGTACGATTATGCCGGAACATATTATTGCGGCGATTTTACAAGACGGAGAAGGAACGGCTGTTAAAGTATTGCAATGTCTTAAAGTCAATATACTTGATTTCCAGTGTGTTATCGAACAGTTCACTCAGAAAAATACAAAAAGAAGCGCTGCAGCCGTCTTTGATCCGGTTCCTCTTTCGGAGCGGGCAATGTCTATGCTTGATAAGGCAGTAGAAGTAGCGCGGCTTATGGGAAACGATTATGCCGGCACCGAGCATCTTTTATTGGCAGCCGTACAAGAGTATAGCTCGCTGGTCTCCGATTATCTTAAAACACAGGCAATAGATAGCAATATGGTGTGGCTTGTTATACACACACGGTTTAACAAGTCGCAAGATCGGATGCAACAGGTGTTTTATCCGAGTTTAACGCCGTTTCTTGATGAATACGCACAAGATTTAACCAACTATGCTCGAACCGGCAAACTCGATCCGGTAATAGGCCGGCAGCATGAGATAAACCGCGTGCTACGCATTTTATCACGGCGGATGAAAAACAATCCGATTTTAATCGGTGAACCGGGTGTGGGTAAAACGGCGATCGTCGAAGGGGTAGCACAGTTCCTAAACAGCACGGAGGCGCCGCAGTCTTTATCCGGTAAACGTATTATGAAACTGGATATTGCTTCACTAGTAGCCGGCACCAAGTACCGCGGGGAATTTGAGGAACGGCTCAAACGGATTATAAAAGAGATTACCGATACCAGTACCGTCATTTTGTTTATTGATGAGCTGCATACGCTCATAGGGGCCGGCAATGCTGAGGGAACTATGGACGCTTCCAGCATACTCAAGCCGGCACTGTCGCGGGGGAAGATCCGCTGTATTGGAACGACAACATTACACGAATACCGCAAGTATTTTGAAAAAGACCCGGCACTGGAGCGGCGTTTTCAGGCAATCTTGGTAGAAGAGCCGTCTCTTGATGAGACGCTAGCTATGATACAGGGTATTCAACACTGGTACGAGGATCACCATCGGGTTCGCTACACAAAGCAGGCTGTTTACACATCGGTACAACTTGCAGGACGCTACATCCGCGACCGGTTTATGCCGGATAAGGCAATAGACTTGCTTGATGAAGCCGGCGCTATGAAAAAACTGGAGAGAAACAGCAACCCTCAAGAGATTAGCGGTATTGAAGGCGAGATTTTGAACCTAGACCGCGAAAAGAAAAACTGTATCATGTCCGGCAATTATAACTATGCGCTCGATATTCGTGATAAGGTCCGGACTCTGCGTCAGAAACTTGAAGTAATCCGCCATTCTTGGGAATGTGCATCGGACGATACATGGCTTGTTGTTGAGGATAGCGATGTACGGAAAGTAGTATCTGAAATTACCGGTATTCCGGTTATGCGTTTAGAAAACTATGATTCCAAACGGCTTTTAGATATTGAGACGGAATTACACCGCAATATCGTTGGGCAAGATGATGCGGTAAAAAAGCTCGCCTCCGTTATCCGCCGTTCCCGCGCCGGCATCTCCTCTCCTCACCGCCCCATAGGTTCTTTCATGTTTTTAGGTCCAACCGGCATAGGAAAAACCTTGCTGGCGAAATCTCTTGCCGCATACCTTTTCGGCACTGAAGAATCTATCATACGGATTGATATGTCGGACTATATGGAAAAGCATAACGCGGCTCGGCTTGTAGGTTCGCCGCCGGGCTATGTCGGCTACGAAGAAGGGGGTGTTTTGACGGAACAAATACACCACAATCCGTACCGTGTTGTTCTTTTTGACGAGATTGAGAAGGCGCACCATGATGTTCTTAATCTGCTTTTACAGATCCTAGAAGAGGGCGAGCTTAAGGATAACTTGAGGCATACGGTCAATTTTCGCAATACCGTGATCATTATGACAAGTAATGTAGGGTCTAATGAAATCTTCACAAGACAGATCGGTTTTGATAGCTCAGCCGTAACAAACCATAAAGATATTGAAGCACAGGTCTTGGCAAAAATGCGCACTACCTTTAACCCGGAATTCCTGAATCGTATTGATGAATGTCTTGTGTTTCATCCTTTGGAAATGACCCACCTTGAAGCTATTCTAGAGATACAGATCAAGGAATTGCAGAAGCGGCTCGCGGAACACGGCTATAGTATGGAAATTGAACCTGAGGTGCGGCGCTTTCTTTTAGAGAAGGGCTGGGACCCTCAGTATGGGGCGCGTCCTCTCAGGCGAGTGCTGGCACGGGAACTTGAAGAACCGCTTTCTTTGGCAATTATTAAAGGAATTGAGCCGGGGGCAGTATTTTGGATCGGCCTTGTTGAAGGCAGTATCGTTGCAAAACCAAAACAAGCCCTTATTCAATTGTAATAAGGCCGCCGTACTGCTCAAACTTAACGATAAAGTCGGCAATTCCTTTGTACAAAGCCTCTCCAAAGCTTTGAACATAGTGCGGATCGGTCATTAAAAGTACATCCTCTTCGTTACTGACAAAGCCCAGCTCGACTAATACCGAAGGCATCCGAGCGTTTCGTACAACAAACCAATCTTCAGCCTTAACACCGCGGGAAGGTATAACCTTACCAAGAACTTCATCAAACCCATGAATGATAGACTCCGCCATTAAAATACTCTCTCGGGTAAACTCCTCTTCCAACATTGCATTGAGTATGGGTATGACTTCCTTACTATCGTTGTATTTGTTCGGATCAACTAAATCACGCCGGTATTGCGGGTCGAGGTACCATACTTCATAGCCGCGGGCATATTTGTTAAAGGAAGAGTTGGCATGGATTGATATATAGATAATTGCATCATGGTCGCTGAGAGGAATGGCATTGGCAATAGCGACCCGTTCCCCAAGGCTTAAAAAGATGTCGGTGCTTCTTGTAAGCAGGACCCGCTTGTCAGGGTAAGCAGCAAGGAGTTTTTTGTATAAATCTTTTGAGACGGCAAGTGCAATATCCTTTTCTACTACCCGTGTCTGCTTGCCATTTATACTATGCGTGCCGATAGCGCCCGGGTCTTTGCCGCCATGTCCCGGATCAATAACAATCGCCGCAATACGAAAGTCCGATTCCGGATCACGGACTTTATCAAGGAAATCTTTAAGGGTTGTCAGAAAAGATTCGGGAAAAAGAAGCTCAGTATCCTTCATAAAAGGACTGGAGAGGAGAATCAGTTCATTGCCGTCAAGGAGCGCATAGCCGGAAGAACCAAGGGTGCCGGCAGAAAAGGCAAGCTTATGCCCCATGAAAGAAAGGGTGCCGGACTGAAACAGAGAATCCCAGCTTAGTCCGGCGGAACCGCCTGCTGTAGGAAGCGTAAGTTCTGATAATACTTCATTGAGGGTGAGAGTTTTTTCTCTATTCTGTGTAAAAGTCGGCACTGCAATACAGCATAAAAAAATAAAGTAAGCTATACCGTACCTGTTTATACGCATAAAATGATGATACTTCCATAGAAATTCCCTGTCAATGCAGAAGAACCTTAATGCAGGAGTGCGGACGGATATTCACGCACGGAGGGTTGAGGCTTTTAATTATCCTTTGTTTTCGTTAAACTCCTGCTTAAAGGAGACAAAATGATAGACAGTAGAATGAGGAAAATAGCCGTTACCGGTGTACTTGCCTCTCTTTCAATCGTCCTTGGTATAACCGGATTAGGCCTTATTACATGGTTTCCGGGGGCATCGCTTACAACTCTCCACGTACCGGTTATCATAGGCGCTATTCTTGAAGGGCCTGTAGTCGGTGTGTTCATCGGCTTACTCTTCGGTGTTTTCACCATGATCCAAGCTTCGCTTATTGCGGTTAATCCTGCGGACATGGCTTTTATCAATCCGCTTATTTCGGTAGTCCCGCGGCTTTTTATAGGGCTTGTTTCGTGGTTTGTCTATGCTTTAATTACCGGACGGTTACGCATAAAAGACAAAACAGTAACGGTTTTGAGAGAATCTCTTGCGCTTATTATTAGTGCGGTAGCCGGTAGTTTAACCAACACGGTTTTGGTGCTTTCTGCTTTGGCTCTCTTCAAAATCATACCGTGGGCTACTATATGGGCGATAGCTTCTGTGAACGGTTCTCTTGAGGCGGCGTTATCTGCGATTATCGTGTTTGCAGTTCTTTCAGCATGGAAGCATCTTCCACGTCATGGCGGCAAATCCCGTTTGAACCGCTAACAGCCGCAGGCTGTTTCAAAGGTTGTTCTATCGGGAATGGAGGTACGGCTTTTTGCCTGCAAGAAACGGGATGAGGTTTGACCTGTCTGGGCTTGGAGGTCTCAGGCGCAGGCTGTTTCAAAGGTTGTTATAACGGGAGTGGAGGTACGGCTTTTGCCTGCAAGAAGCGGGATGAGGTCTGACCTGTTTTGGAAAGTTTCCTACCGAAAGGAGTCGATGAAGCATCTTGAATACGTTGGGCAGCCTAACTGGGAAGGCGGAATGAGTAGCTGAAGCCAAAAGAGAGGAGCAGCGTGGTGCATATATCTTATAGGCTGGAGGGTATTGAGCTGCGGGAGACTAGTTTACCGGAGGATATTTAAGAATAGCGGGCGGTTGTGTAGCTTGTTTGCGGATGCGGCTCTGATGAGGCCGGTAAGAGGACGAGGCAGCCTGACAGTCAGGGCAGAAAACCCTGCTAAACGGCGTAGAAGCGGCCGGCTATGGAAGCATCTTGTCCGCTAAAACACCCGTAAAACCGTTTTCCCGCAACTAATCGGTGCTTCCCTAAGGGGCAAGAAGCTTGTCTTAACGCGGACAAGAGAAAAGGAGGAGAATTTGAGAGCGATTGTTCAGCGGGTATGCAACGCACAGGTCAGTGTTGGCGGCGTAGTAACCGGTCGTATTGCAAAGGGACTCTTGGTCTATCTGGGCGTGGCCTCAGACGACACAGAAGCGGACGGCAGCTACCTTGCCGAAAAGGTCTTTGCCTTGCGGATATTTGATGATGCGGATGGCAAAATGAATCTCTCGGTGCAAGATGCAGGCGGTTCTGTCTTGGTCGTGTCGCAATTTACCCTCTTGGCAGATGCCCGCAAGGGGCGGCGTCCATCGTACAGCAATGCTGCGGATCCGGTTTTGGCAAAGAAACTCTATGAAGACTTTATTGAAAAGATTCGCAAGCATGGTTTGCCCTGTGAAACAGGAATGTTTCAAGCTCGGATGGCAGTGCAATACACCAACGACGGACCCGTAACGGTACTGCTTGATTCACAAAAACTATTTTAACTAAGCGCCTGCACTTTTTTCTTTGAACCTTTTTATGAGAATGTCTTGGTATGGTTTGTTGATAAGGCAGTTCTCAAAGGCAAATGACGCCATGACCTTATCGATGCCGCCTTTAGTCATCTTCTTGAAACGTTCGCAGTAGGCCGGCTGAAGACATGCGGCTGCAAAACCGGTAAGGCTCAAAAGCGACAGGCCGGAGACAAAACGCTCTCTATCAAGGCCGGCAAGCGCAGCAATGTCCGCGATTGTATGCGCAAGTTCCCTGTTTTTTATCTTGCCTATCGGCATTTTGTGGAAGCCGACAAAATTCTCTGCCCCCAGCTCGCTTTTCTTCTGTTGTATAGGCGCAACAAGCCGTGCATACTCCGACTCCGGATTCACCGTAAGCCAGCCCATGACTCCCATGTCTTTATAGGTCCATGTTGTCCACGATGCGCCCCATTCGTTGAATACGTCCAGCTGATCGTCCATTGCAGCCAGCCGGTAAGGAACATCATCCTGCCCTGTGTTGTACTGCGAGCCGAACTCGCCTACCCAAAGCGGCACTCCATATTTTTTGGCAAAGACAGCGCCCTCCGTATCAGCAAAAAGCCGCCCCTGACTCTGTCTATCCCAATACTCAAGGTTACAGGCCGCCTCATCAGACCCTTTTGTCTTTATAAAGCCCGGATACTCTCCAGGTCCAAAGCCTGCCATAGTGTAATTATGGCAGGAGTACACAAGGTTTTCTGCAAAAGGCGCTGAAAGCCCGCTGAAAGATTGCCCGTAGCGGTCGCCTTCTAAAAAGATAATATGCTTCTTGTCCACCGTCCGAATCGCATCGACTAAGTCTTTGTATACCTGATTCATTATACTCCAGCGAGGCTTGTAGTGATCGGCAGTCATAAAGGGAAGGTCCCCGACGGGCGTGTTCACAATCGGTTCGTTCATTAGCTCATAGCCGGCCACAACAGGGCGGTCCCGGTAACGCACCGCTATTTCCTGCCACAGCTTTTTGAGGCGTTCTTGAAAGAGCTTGTGCGTCCAAAAAAGACTTATCGCACTTTCATTATCCGAGTGCCAATGTGCATTTTGCCAGCCGGGAACCGCATGAACATCAATAATCGCATAAAGACCGTATTTTTCACACCAATCAAAGACCTTATTGAGACGCTTGAACCCTTCTTCTTTATATTCAAAAGGACGTTCATCGTCTTCAAAATGCCGGTAATTGATCGGAAGCCGAATGACGGCAGCGCCGCATTGTGCAATATAGGCTATATCCGCCTCTGAAAGAAAGTTATCCAGCAAGCTCTCAAAAAAGTAGCGGCTGTTTTCTTCACCCAGCGCTTCCTTCATAACGCGCCTGATCCCGGACTCGCAGCCGGGAAATCCATCAATGAAATTCTCCATGTTAAGCCAGCCGCCGACACAAGTGCCGCGCAGCGTCAAAGCGCCGTTTGCGCCTGTAACAGTATTTCCTTCAACCTGTAAAAAGTCCATCAATTCCCCCTTTTCAGTCATCAAAACTTAATCATCACCCAAGCCTTGAAGCCTTTGCGCGGCTTCTTCATAAGCAGGGTTTAATTCAAGCGCCTTATACAAGTCCGCTTTTGCCTTATCGGTATAAGCACGGGAACGGTGGTAATAGGTTTCGGCGGCACTGGCGTCTGAGAAAGACGGGTAGCTCAAGGCACTGTTATAATCCGCTATCGCCTCATCGTATCTACCTAAAAGGTAGTACACATAGCCTCGAGTATCCAAAAAGATTGGGAGAGTATCCGGATCCGTAACCAAATCCATAGCACGAGTAATATGCGGAAGCGCCGCCTGCGGCTCGCCTTTAAGCGCATAGGTATAGGCAAGGTTGTTGTGGGCCGTTGCATCATCAGGGTCATACTCAAGCATTGCTTTGTAGTGCGCTATATCCTCGTCAATATCGGCCTCGTCATACCGGTCCTCTTGGTCTGCATAACCGGAAAAGTTATCAAAGTAAATACTCTCATCAAAAGGCTCTATGTATTTGAAATGAATCACGGCCTGCCCATCAACAAAGGAAAAGGTGCCTAATAACGTATACATCTCTTCACTCGAGACGGTGATTTTCTCTCCATAGTAGCGGGCTTTCAGCCACATAATCTTGCTGCCTTCATCCCAAGTATTGACGGCAAACTGCATGGTAGACCCTGAATGGAGGGTTCTCGACACCCGCATCAATGCGGGGACTCCCCAGTACCAAAGCCCATCTTTGAAAGTCTCGTTATCATGGGATTTGGGCGCTATGATGAGAGGATCATCAATATCAAAGCTGCCTGCCTGCAAATACTCCTGTACATACATGGAGTTTAGCATATCAAGATCGTAAAGCTGCCCATCGCGCTCCACTATTCCGTTAGCAAAAAGCTCGGAAACGCCGCTTAAAACCAATAAAACCACACTAACACTTAATTTTTTCAAGAAACACTCCTTGTATCAATAATTTAATTAGTAGTATAGCAGTCTTTTCAAAAACAGGCCAGCCACAAAATTCTCTATGCCAATACCCCAGACAGCCGCAGGCTGTTCCAAACTTCCGCCGCTGGTATCAAAAACGGAGTACGACTCTTTGTCTGCAAGAGGCGAGAGAAGAGAGACAGGCACGGCCTGTTCCAAATTTCCGGTATTGTATCAAAAGCGGAGTACGACTCTTTGTCTGCAAGAGGCGAGAGAAGAGAGACAGCCGCAGGCTGTTTCAAACTTCCGCTGCCGGTATCAGAAGCGGAGTATGACTCTTTGTCTGCAAGAGGCGGGAGAAGAGAGACAGGCACGGCCTGTTCCAAATTTTCGGTATTGTATCGGGAACGGCGTACGACTCTTCGTCTGACAGCCGCAGGCTGTTCCAAACTTCCGCCGCTGGTATCAAAAGCGGAGTACGACTCTTTGTCTGCAAGAGGCGGGAGAAGGGAGACAGGCACGGCCTCTTCTAAGCTTCCGCTGCCGGTATCGGGAACGGCGTACGACTCTTCGTCTGACAGCCGCAGGCTGTTCCAAACTTCCGCTGCCGGTATCAAAAGCGAAGTACGACTCTTTGTCTGCAAGAGGCGGGAGAAGAGAGACAGGCGCAGGCTGTTCCAAACTTCCACTGCCGGTATCAGAAGCGGAGTACGACTCTTTGTCTGCAAGAGGCAAGAGAAGAGAGAGAGGCGCGGCCTGTTCCAAACTTCCGCTGCCGGTATCAAAAGCGGAGTACGACTCTTTGTCTGCAAGAGGCAAGAGAAGGGAGACAGCCGCAGGCTGTTCCAAACTTCCGCCGCTGGTATCAGAAGCGGAGTACGACTCTTTGTCTGCAAGAGGCGAGAGAAGGGAGACAGGCGCGTCCTGTTTCAAACTTTCGGTATTGTATCGGGAACGGCGTACGACTCTTCGTCTGACAGCCGCAGGCTGTTTCAAACTTCCGCTGCCGGTATCAGAAGCGGAGTACGACTCTTTGTCTGCAAGAGGCAAGAGAAGGGAGACAGGCACGGCCTGTTCCAAATTTCCGGTATTGTATCGGGAACGGCGTACGACTCTTCGTCTGACAGCCGCAGGCTGTTCCAAACTTCCACTGCCGGTATCGGGAACGGAGTATGACTCTTTATCTGCAAGAGGCGGGAGAAGGGAGACAGGCGCAGGTTGTTCCAAACTTCCACTGCCGGTATCAAAAGCGGAGTACGCCTCTTTGTCTGCAAGAGGCAAGAGAAGAGAGAGAGGCGCGGCCTGTTCCAAACTTCCGCTGCCGGTATCAGAAGCGGAGTATGACTCTTTGTCTGCAAGAGGTGGGAGAAGGGAGACAGGCACGGCCTCTTCTAAGCTTCCGCTGCCGGTATCGGGAACGGCGTACGACTCTTCGTCTGCAAGAGGTGGGAGAAGAGAGACAGGCACTGCCTCTTCTAAGCTTCCGGCCTTTGGGGATAGAATAATCGGAGTTCAGAATAGAAGCCTTACTTGTGTATGATTTATGAGGTATACCAGACTTTCAAAATATGCTATAAAAGCCTTTGTATGCCTCTATCATGGAACGAGATAAAAACAAGAGCCTCCGCTTTTGTACTGGAATGGAAAAACAGTCAAACCGTAAGAGAAAAGGCCGAAGCCCAAACCTTTGAGACCGAATTCCTCCACATATTCGGGGTAGACCGTAAAAAAGTTGCCCTCTTTGAGCATGAAGTTTATTTTGGAGATGGTCAGAACAGTTTGTTTGAAGGCACCGCAGGGGACGGCAAGCGGGGTTATATCGACCTTTTCTGGAAAGGTAAAATCATTATTGAAATGAAAACCCCCGGAAAAGATTTGAATAAAGCCTACGAACAGGCAAAAGCCTACGCCCTGTCCTTGCCCCAAAAAGAAATCCCCAAAGGAATATTAACCAGCGATTTCTTGCATTTCCAATACTACGACCTTGAAGATAATGCCAAATGCTATTCCTTCCGCCTTGAAGAATTGCCTTCCTACGTTGAATTATTCGGCTTTTTGGCCGGATACAAAGAGATAATAGACCCCTATAAGCATTGGGACCCGGTAAATATACCCGCTGCCGAGAAAATGGGGCAGCTTCACGACCGCCTCAAGGAAATTGGCTATACCGGACACCAGCTTGAATTGTACCTTGTCAGGCTCTTGTTCTGCCTGTTTGCTGACGATACCGGGATTTTTGAGCCGCCCAATATCTTTAATACATACATTCTTGAGCGCACCGGCGAGGACGGCAGCGACCTTGCCCTCCATCTACAGAAGATTTTTGAAGTGCTGAACAAGCAGAAAGACAAACGCCTCAAAACTATTGACGAACAGTTAAACCGGTTCCCCTATATAAACGGCCATCTCTTTGAGGAAACCATCGAGATCGCCGACTTTGACCGCCCAATGCGGGACACCCTCATTGAGTGCTGCGCCCTTGATTGGAGTAAAATATCCCCTGCCATTTTCGGGGCCATGTTCCAAAGCGTTATGAACGATGAAGAACGCCATGATATAGGGGCGCATTACACCAGCGAGCAGAACATATTGAAACTGATACACCCTCTGTTTCTTGACAGCCTTCGGGAAGAATTTAACGGGATAAAGCAGCTATCCCCCGCCGGCCGCAGGGATAAGCTTATTGCCTTTCACAAGAAAATCGCCTCCTTGAAATTTCTCGATCCCGCTTGCGGCTGCGGAAACTTTCTTGTTATCAATTACCGGGAACTCCGCCTGCTGGAACTTGATATATTGGAATTGCTGTTAGATGAAGAGAAAGTCCTTGATGTTCAGGAGGCAATTCTGGTTAATGTTAATCAATGCTACGG
>JAITAM010000081.1 GCA_031284085.1 Spirochaetaceae bacterium | reverse complement strand
TAGTCGCCCTTGATACCAATACCGAAAGTTTAGAACAGGCTGTGCCTGCGAAGAGTCGTACGCCGCCTTTGATACCAACAACCTTTGAAACAAAGCTGGCCTGCAAAAAGCCGTACACTACTCCTGATACAAGAACCTTAGAAACAGGCTGCCCAAAACAGGTCAGACCTCTAACTCAAAACAGGTCAGACCTCTGGCTGCGGCTGTCAGGCAAAAAGCCGTACACTTCTCCCGATACAACAACCTTAGAAACAGCCTGCG
The DNA here is from genome assembly GCA_031284085.1 of Spirochaetaceae bacterium. Lineage (GTDB taxonomy): Bacteria > Spirochaetota > Spirochaetia > Treponematales > Breznakiellaceae > BOBG01. The sequence goes on along the minus strand of JAITAM010000081.1, from coordinate 11,306 downwards.
GCTGCTGTCAGGCAAAAAGCCGTACACTTCTCCCGATACAACAACCTTAAAAACACGCTGGCGTGCTGCGAAATACGCTGGCGTGGGCTGTGCCTGTTTCTAAACTTATGATAGTATGAGAAGAGCTTAAGCCTTTAGGAGATTGTGGTGAATAGCGCTGATTTAGCAAAAGCATTGAAAGCGGAATTGGTTTCTTCCCAAAACGACTCCGCTCCTATTACGCAGGTAAGTATCGATTCTCGCAAGGTTAGCCCGGGGGCTTTGTTTGTGGCGCTGATAGGTTCAGCCGTCGACAGCCACCTTTTTGTCGAAGAGGCATTCCGTGCAGGCGCAGTTGCCGCTATGGTCGACCGGAAACACTATAACGATCCGGTTTTCCGTCTTGCGGAATTGACACGGCGCTATTATACTGTTCTTATAGTAGTAGAAAATACCCTACAGGGCTTACAAAATGCGGCGGCATGGTATTTATCCCGCTTCCCAGCCCTAATCCGTATCGGCATTACCGGTTCATCGGGAAAAACAACTACAAAAGAAATTGCAGCAGCCATGCTTGCTTATGAAAAGTCGGTTATAATGAACGAAGGCAACTTGAATTCTGAAACGGGTTTGCCTCTATCGGTTTTCATGGTCCGTGATTACCATGAAGTAGGGATTTTTGAAATGGGTATGAACCGGCACAACGAGATTGATGAACTTGCAAAAATACTTAAACCACAAATCGCACTTATTACCAATATCGGTACCGCTCATGTCGGCACTATTGGCAGCCAGAAACTTATCGCTCTAGAAAAGAAAGCTATCTTTTCATATTTCTCAGGAACAGAAACCGCCTTAATTCCGGCTTACGATGAATACCGAGCTTTGCTTGCCGAAGGAGTAAAGGGGCAGGTTGTTTTTTACGATTCGGCGTTTGAAGCGGTAAAGGACAAGGGAATTGAAGGCAATGAGCTTTTGTACGAGCGAATGGCGGTAGATTTTAAGCTCTCAGGTTCTCACAATGTAAAGAACGCTGCTGCAGCGTGCGCCATTGCACGTGCCGTTCCCGTGAGCAGCGCCGCAATCCGCCACGGCCTAGCTCATGTGCAGCCTTTATTCGGTCGTACCGAGATTGTACGAGGACCGGTAACGGTCATCTGTGATTGTTACAATGCAAATCCGCAGTCCATGTCCGCGGCTCTTGAATGGTGTGATAACCTTGCATGGATAGGAAAAAAGATTTATGTTATAGGCTCTATGTTAGAATTAGGAGCCTATTCCGTGGCGGCGCATGAGCATACAGGTCATCTTTTGAGCCGCTGTAAAGCGGATCTACTCTGTTTTTTTGGTAAAGAAACGCTGCCTGCACTATCAATCGTGGAGCAAGACGCTAATATTCCTTGTTTTTATAGTGAAAGTATCAATGAAGTTTCGGAAATACTGGTGAAGCAGGTACAGAAAGGCGATCTTGTACTGTTAAAAGGCTCACGCGGTTGTGCTTTGGAACGAGTGATGGAGGTATTGCGGTGTTATTAGAATTTATCTACCCTTTAGTAAAATACGTTACGGCATTTAATGTTTTCCAATATATCACGTTCCGCGGGGCGTATTCTGCACTAACAACACTGCTTATCTGCTTTCTCTTTGGCCCTTGGATCATAAAGGCCTTACAGAGACTCAAAGTAGGGCAAGTTATTCGTACCGATGGTCCTGCTACCCATCTTCAAAAGGCCGGCACCCCCACTATGGGCGGTTTGCTTATCATCCTATCCGTGGTATTCTCCATGCTTATCTGGCAGGACCTGCACAATGCCAAGGTTTGGCTTACCTTAGGAGCTTTTGTTGCCTTAGGTTTAGTTGGCTTTATTGACGACTTTCTCAAAATACGTTTTCATAACTCGGATGGTATGCCGCCTTGGGCAAAATTACTCGGTCAAGGGCTTGTTGCGCTGACTGTAGTACTGATTCTTTATTTTTCTGGCGGGGAGGAAACGACACTTTTGTACGTACCGTTCTTGAAATATCCTGTGCTTGACCTTGGTATATTTTGGATACCTTTCGGAGTCCTTCTTATTATGGGGGAATCCAATGCGGTCAATTTTACCGATGGTCTTGACGGATTGGCAACCGGTCTACTCATTCTAGTATTCATAGCCTTATCAATACTCACCTATATTTCCGGCCGCGCCGACTATGCCGCCTATCTTGGTATACCCTATCTTGCCGGAAGCGGTGAATTAACGGTGTTTTGCCTTGCAATGATCGGCGCATGTGTAGGCTTCCTCTGGTTTAATAGCTATCCGGCGGAAGTTATTATGGGTGATGTCGGCAGCCTCTCTATGGGTGGGATAATTGCGGTGATAAGCCTTATTATCAAAAAAGAGATACTCGTTCTTGTTATCGGCGGTGTTTTTGTATTAGAGATTGGCTCGGTAATACTACAAATCCTCTCATTCAAGATCCGGAAAAAACGTATCTTTAAGATGGCGCCGTTACACCACCACTTTGAAGAGTCAGGCTGGAAAGAGACAAAGATAGTTACTCGGTTTTGGATACTTGGAGGACTGTTCGTTATTATTGCGTTATCAACTCTGAAGATTCAATAAAGATTATGGAAGATTATGGGCGAATTCAAAATTGAAAGGTCGGGGCAGACTAAACGGAGTGCTGATCCGTTCTTGACTTGCAGCATACTCCTCCTAGCCGCCTTTGGCTTTATTACTTTGTATTCATCATCCGGCACAAGTCCGGATAAGATTTTCCCCGGTGGAGCGTTATTTGCAAATACTATCAGCAAACAACTCTCATGTGAAATTATTGGTCTTATGCTCTTTCTTATTATGTCTTTTTTCCCTCTCGAGTTGGTCCGGAAAGCGTGGATGCCCTTTTTAATGTTTTCCGGCATAGTAGTATTGTGTATCCTCCCGCTTACTCCTCTTGGGTTACGGTTAAACGGCGCTTCTCGATGGGTGCGGCTGGGTTCATTACAATTTCAACCTTCCGAGCTTGTAAAGATAATGCTGCCTTTATACCTCGCTCACATTGCTGATCGTAAGCAGAAAAAGATCAATGATTTAGTGAGCGGCATATTTCCTTTAATAATATTGACCGGCATTATTCTGTACCTTGTCATTATAAAACAAAGGGATTTTTCTACCGGTATTATCATTGGTGTTAATATATTGGTCCTTTTTATTCTGTGCGGTGGGAAAACAAGCTATGCAATCACTGCGCTGGCAATAATGACAATTTTGGGTGTATTGTTTATTGTTACCAGTCCGGAACGAGTTTCACGGATGAAAGTTTTCTTTAATCCTTCTTATGACAGGCAAGGCGCCGGATACCAAGTGATTCAATCGAAACAGACGGTTGCTCGTGGTTCGCTTTTCGGTACCGGTATTGAGCAGAATCTAGAAGAGGGGAGTATTCCGGAGACGGAGCCGGATTTCATCTTCTCTTATTTTGCTGAAAGTTTCGGTTTTATTGGTGTATTGCTGTTTTTCTTAGTGTTTGCTGTTTTTGTGGTACGTTCTTTTGCAGTAGCCAAGAATTCCGGAGAAACATTCCGCCGTCTTATTGCTGCGGGGCTGACGTGTATGCTGGCATTTCAAACCATGCTCACCGTTGGTGTAGCAGTCGGCTTAGCGCCGGTAACAGGGATACCTTTACCTTTCTTTTCATCCGGCGGGACTTCTTTGATTGTTACCTACATGGCTACCGGTATTATTATCAATATTTCCCGAACGCCTTCTCGTTCAGGGTATCCGGAGCGAGAAGGCGATTTTTCAAAGCTACATTTTTCCAAAAAACGAGGGGGTTGGTACTTCTTTAATTCAGGAGTAACACGGTGATGGCTAGTAATTACTATTCACAGAGGGATTTCTTTGAGACTAACCGAGAGCCAAAGAAAAAACGTATTAACTGGGAACGTGCGGTTAAAGTCTTTTTGATTATCACCGCAGTGATCCTAGTCGGTATGGAGATTATCTGGTGGTTTATCATTACTCCTTTCATGCCTTTTTCTCAGCTGGAGATTTCCGGTATGCCGAACATAGATAAAGAAATGGTTTTTCTCAATGCAGGCATTACGGAAAAATCTTCGTTTATGAATGTGAATACCACTCAGATAGAAATTGCGCTGCGGAAAGTGTATCATTTTGAGTCAATTATGGTAAATAAATCTTTCCCGTCAACGCTTACTATTACCATAAAATCAGCAAAAGCTGTCGCAATGGCTTTTGTACAACTAGACGGAAAAACGACTCCGGTGTATTTTGATAAAAATGGGGTAGTGGTTCATGTAGGGAAGGATCTAACGCAATCGTTGCCTCTGATTAGTGGAAATGTGTTTAATGAGCCTAGCTTGGGGGAGTATTTTATTCCGCCGGAATTTGCTACATTTCTACCCGGCCTTGAGCAAATACAGAAAGGTGCGCCTGATTTGTTGCTTGCTCTATCAGAGATACGCATTGATCCGCGTACATACGGCTATGATTTAGTGATCTATCCTACCCGGCATCCGGTACGAGTTCGTATCAGAGAAAGCTTGGATAGAGAAATACTTCGCTATATGTTATTATTAATCGATGTTGCTGCTTCTTCCGGTTCCAATATTGCAGAAATTGATTTCCGGTCCGGCACGGCATCGTATATTCCAAAGGGGGCATCCTCTGGCTAATGATGGTTTAGTGGTCGGCCTCGATGTTGGGACGACTAAGGTATGCGCCGTCATAGGCGAGCGTAATGAAAATGGTAATCTCGAAATAACCGGCGTAGGAGTCGCTCCGTCAACTGGTATGCGCAAAGGAGTTGTAGTCAATATTGAGGCTACGATACGCTCTGTTACCGCAGCCATTGAAGCGGCTGAACTTATGAGCGGGCGGGAAGTACGGGTATGTTGGACCGGCATAGGAGGCAATCATATTGATGGGATCAATTCCCGTGGTGTTGTTGCTGTTACTGAAAAGGACCGTGATCGGGTTATAGGACAAGAAGACATACAAAGGGTGCTTGAGTCCGCCCGTGCCGTAGTAATTCCTATGGATCGGCAGGTATTAGCTGTTATTCCACAGACGTTTATTGTTGACGATCAGCGTGGAATACGAGTACCATTAGATATGATAGGGGTACGGCTTGAAGCTGAGGTGCATATCATTACCTGTTCAGTTACGAGCGCGCAGAACTTGGTCAAATGTGTCAACCGATCAGGCTATACAACAAAGGATCTTATTTTGCAATCACTTGCTGCAGCACGAGCGGTTCTTACATCGGAAGAAAAAGAAATGGGCGTAGCTCTTATTGACTTAGGTGGAGGTACAACCGATGTGCTTGTTTTTTCTGAAGGTGCGCCTTACTCAACAACGACAATTCCGGCAGGCGGCAGTATGATCACCAGTGATATATCAAAGGTAAAGAATATTTCACTGGAAACAGCCGAAAAAGTAAAACTTGATGCCGGTTGTTGTTGGGAAGGCATTTTGGAAAATGACAGCGAGGTGGTTGTGCCGGGAGTTGGAGGTCGTCCTCCTACCCCTATTCCTCGTTCTCAGCTTTTTGACATTATACAGCCGCGTATGGAAGAAATTTTTATGATGGTAAAAGAGAAATTAGAGCGGCTGTCTTTGACACGCCCCTTGGTTGGTGGTATTGTTATTACCGGCGGCGGTGCAAGGCTGCCCGGTGCTACGGAACTTGCCGGACAGATATTCAAGCTGCCGGTACGTATTGGTAATCCTTTACCGGTTGGCGGTTTGGTTGAAGAATACCGGAGTCCGATATATGCTACTGCGGTAGGGCTTGTTCTGGAAGGTGCTTCTCGTGAACGAGAAGCCGAAGACAATCGTGTTGTTGTGGACTCACGACCGCGAGAGCAAGAGAGACCGGAATTCTTGGGAAAGATAGTCAACTGGTTTAGGGAATTTTTCTAGGTTAGAGTGGATGTGAGATCTAGGCTAGAGTGAATGTAAAGATTCAGTCTGTCTTGGGGTATGAGGTAATTTGGTAGTGTGCCGTTACTTTCCGGAACAATAACCGGAAAGTTTATATTCGTTTTTAATTATAGAAGGGAGGGGTTTATGGATTTTGAAATATTGAATGACACGCCGATGATCGTCAATGGAGCAGTAATTAAGGTCATTGGTACTGGAGGCGGAGGATCGAATGCGGTGAATCGTATGATTGAGTGCGGTTTACAGGGTGTTGAGTTTATCGTCGCAAACACCGATGTGCAGGATCTTAACAAATGTAAGGCAAAATTCAAGCTTCAGCTAGGGGCAAAGCTTACAGGCGGTCGTGGCGCAGGCGGCAAACCGGAGATCGGTGAAAAAGCAGCTAACGAGGATCGAGATGCTATTGCCGATGCTATCAAAGGCGCTGAAATGGTTTTTGTAACAGCCGGCATGGGAGGAGGCACCGGCACCGGGTCTGCGCCGGTTATTGCACAAATAGCCCGTGAACTAGGCGCTTTGACGGTTGGTGTGGTAACAAAGCCTTTTGATTTTGAGGGGCGATACAAAATGCGGCTTGCCAACGAAGGTATTGCCAAGTTACAGGAGGTCGTAGATTCGCTTATCATTATACCAAATCAACACCTCATCAGTACTGTCGGCCGCAACACGCCTATTCAAGAAGCTTTTTCCAAAGCAGATGATGTGCTTAGGCAGGCGGTGCAGGGTATCTCGGAAACAATTACCGAAACCGGACTTATCAACATAGACTTAGAAGATGTAAAGTCTATTATGAAAGGGCAAGGCATTACCCTCATGGGCGTAGGCTATGGTTCAGGCGACAACCGGGTTACCGATGCTGTTTCCAATGCGGTGGATAATCCGCTTTTAGAAGATACCAAAATCGAAGGCGCTACAAAAGTACTGGTAAATGTCGCAAGCGGACCTGATCTTTCCCTTGCCGAGTATGAAGAAGCCGTCAGTATCATTACGAACAATGCTTATAGTGATGCTGAAGTTATTCCTGGTTGTTATGTAGATGCAAAGCTCGGCGATAAATTCCGTGTTATGGTTATTGCAACTGGTTTTCAGCAGAATAAGTCGAATAAAACTGTTCAAGATCAAAGCACTATTGAAGTAAAACCTAAGGTCAAGGAAACTGATTTTATTGATCTTGAAGAATGGCAAAAGATACATAACCGGTCTCGACGTCAGGAATTTGGTGGTGTTCGAGGGGCAGAAGACGATCTTGAAATCCCTACTGTCTACCGAGGAGGGCATAAATTGGGTAAAGAGAGTACAGCGGATAGACGTATAGGGGGCTAAAATAGGATAGAGGGCGCGGGTGATAAAGGATACTCGTATAATACGAGCAAAGCAATAGCCCCGCCCTTCATCTTTTATTTTTCAACATTACATGAAGATCAAAAATGAAGTAGTCATAGGCATAGTTGTCTTGATTTGTATTGCAGCGGTAGTGGTAGGTATTGGTGTATACAGGACCCGTTCGCGGCAAGCACAGTTGGCAGCGCAGATCGTAGCTCTTGGTGCAGGTGGAACCCCAACCGGTATCGAAGATTTGCGGAAAGCTATTGCTTTGTACGAAGAAAAAATTGAGGAACATGTTAAGGATGCCGAAAAGCGTGCTTCGTACTGGAAAATACTAGCAAACCGACTTTACGATAAAGGGTTGCATAGCGATGCCCTTGACGCATTGCAAGAGGCGATAGTCTACATGCCGGAGGATACGGCGCTTTACTATATGCAAGGCGTGTCAGCCAGTATTATGGCAAAATCGGTGTCGGCTTCTAGTCAGCAAGCCGAATACTATGCTCTTGCAGAAGCGAGTTTTTTGCGTTCTATTGCGCTTAACTCAAAATATTTACGCCCCAGATACAGTCTTGGCGTATTGTACACGTTTGATCTAAATCGTCCAACTGATGCTATCCCCCATTTAGAGCTGTACTTAGAGCAGTCCCCCAATTCAACACCGATGGCAACTGATATTAACGCAATGTTTGTACTGGCGCGGGCATACTATATGGCCGGCGATAATCAAAGAGCGGTCGAATGGTATGACCATATCATTGCTAATACTAAAGATCCAGCTCAAAAAGTGGAAGCAGATAATAATAAACAGATCGTACTGGAACAGATGTACCGGTAAATCAATCACCGGTTGTCGTACAATAGGGCATTTTTTTTAATAAATAGTAGTTGCATGAGGTACCCATAACAGCTTATACTAGCCTTTGTGCCGGATTGCATCGAAGGCTCTACTCTTATTAGCCCTTAATCTGGTCTTTAGAAACAAGAAGCCAAAGGCTTTAGCCTTTGTATGCCGCACCTCGTGTGGGTGCGTAAATTGAAATAAATACAAATACTGGATATACTTATGGATAGTCGTGGATTACTTGATTTTGTCATCGCTCGGATTCCTCATATTTCGACGGTAGATAAAATAACTCTGTGTGTCTGCTTTACTTCAGAGGCTGATATAGTCAGCCTGACTAAACCGGAGCTTGAGAATATTCTTAGACGTTCGCTTCCTAAACTGAGATGGGATCTTGATTTATGGCTAGGGCAAGCTGAACAGGATATTTGGACGATCAAGTGCCGCGGTATGAATACCGTTTCGTACACTTCATCTGATTATCCTCCGCTCTTGCGTGAGATCCACGATCCGCCTCACCTGATTTTTTATTGGGGGCAATTACCGGATAAAGAGCGTCCCTTGGTTGCTATGGTAGGGACGCGGCGGCCTGCACCACCGGGAGCCATGCTTGCGATACGAGTTTCAAGGGAATTTGCTGATGCCGGCGTATCGGTGGTTTCAGGACTTGCGCTCGGTATTGATGCGTTCTCGCACAGGGGAAATCTTACCGCTCACACCGTTGCTGTTCTCGCCTCCGGTCTTGACGAGCTTAGTCCGGCCGCAAATAAAGTTCTTGCCCGAAAAATACTTGAACATAATGGCTGTATTATGAGCGAATACCCACCCGGCACTCTGCCGCAACCGTGGCAGTTCCCGCTGCGTAACCGGATTATATCAGGTCTTTCTCGCGGTACTCTTATTGTGGAAGCGCCTGCGCGTTCGGGTGCTCTTATTACCGGCCGATGCGCTCTAGAACAGGGGCGTGATCTATGGGTTGCGGGTATGCACGGAGAAATTTTTGGAGAAGGTGCACAGAAATTTGTGGATGAAGGCGCACGAGTCGTTAGTTCTGCCTATGAAATTTTGGAAGAATGGGCAAAAAAGTTTACGGTAATACATGAGTAAGGTAAAAATACGAACTTTGTTCGCAGCAAGAGAGGTGCTTTTTGAAACAAGACGAAGTAAAAAAAATTTTAGTTATTGTAGAATCTCCGGCAAAAGCCAAAACGATTGAAAGGTACTTAGGCGATCAATACACCGTTAAGGCAAGTATGGGGCATTTGATCGATCTTCCTCGATCCAGAATGGCGGTCGATTTTGATCATAATTTTGAGCCGGAATATATCACAGTACGCGGGCGGGCGGCTATTCTCAAGGACTTGCAAAAAGACGCAAAAAAAGCGTCTTCCGTAATGCTGGCAAGTGATAATGATCGAGAAGGTGAAGCTATAGCATGGCATCTACGCAATGCCATCAGTGAGAAAGCAACAGTGCCTATTGTCCGTATTGCTTTTAACGAGATAACTCCGGTGGCAATCAAAGAAGCGGTAGCGCATCCGGCAGATATTGATGAGGCAAAGGTCAGCGCACAAAAAGCACGGCGTGTCCTTGACCGGCTGGTAGGCTATAACTTGACCCCGCTCTTATGGAAAAAAGTAAAAGGCGGGCTTTCTGCAGGACGAGTGCAATCGGTCGCTTTGCGCCTTATTTGCGAACGTGAAAACGAAGTCGAGGCTTTTATCCCGGAAGAGTATTGGACCTTGAGCGGTGATTTTAAAACCGGAAAATCATTATGGACAGCGCAGCTGGTATTGTGGAAAGGAGAAAAACCCGACCTTAAAACCGAAAGCTCCGTCAATGACATTATCATTTCTATAAAAGAAAAGAAGGCTGCTGTTACTGAGATTCGGGAAATTGAGAAAACTATCAAACCTAAACCGCCTTTTACCACTTCCCAACTCCAGCAAGTAGCGGCAAACCGGCTCGGCTTTGCCAGTAAAAAAACTATGCAGGTCGCTCAGCAGCTATACGAAGGGGTAAGTATCGCATCGAGCCGAGTCGGGCTTATTACCTATATGCGAACCGATTCGGTGCGTATTTCAAAACAAGCGCTTGAAGAAGTGCGCATGTTTATACAAGCCTCATACCCTGAGGAACTGCCTGAGACGGCGGTAGAATACTCGGTAGAGAAAAAAGCTCAAGATGCCCATGAAGCGATACGGCCGACATATACCAATTACACACCGGATTCGATTAAACAGTATGTATCGCACGATCAATTTAGGCTTTACAGCATTATTTGGGAACGTTTTGTAGCAAGCCAGATGAAGCCGGCGCAGACGAAAACGATTAGTACCGATATAGAGATTGGCGAGGCGCTGTTCCGTATCTCAGGCACAGAGATTATTAAAATGGGCTTTTATCGGGTATTGAATATGCTTGCCCTCAAAGAAGAAAAAAGTAGTATCAACTATCCGTGTCTTAAAAAGGGAGACGCCGTTGTTTTCGAGCAGTTCAACCCGGAGCAGCATTTTACTCAGGGGCCGCCGCGTTATACCGACGCTTCAATAGTCAAAGTGCTTGAAGAAAAAGGCATAGGCCGCCCTTCAACCTATGCGCCTATTATTTCTGTTCTGCAGGATCGCTACTATGTTACTCGGTCGAATAAGCAGTTGGTGCCTACCGTTTTAGGGCGGCTCATCAGCACCATACTCGTTAATTACTTTCCGCACATCGTTAATGTTGATTTTACTGCCTTGATGGAGCATAACCTTGATACGGTTGAAGAGGATCGGATCTGTTGGCAAGATATGATTCGAGAATTTTATCAGCCGTTCAAAGATCAGGTTGATGAAGTACTCCAAAACCTTGAGCCGGTCAAAATATCGCTGGATGAACCGACGGATCAGGTATGTGAAAAGTGCGGCCGCCAGATGGTAAAGAGATTGGGGCGTTTTGGTTATTTTTTAGCGTGTTCTGGGTTTCCAGAATGCCGCAACACCAAGCCGATACCTCTTGCCGTATGCCCCAAGTGCGGCGGCGATATAGTGGCGCGCAAAGCGAAGAAGCGCAGCCAAGAATTCTACGGCTGTACCAACTACCCTGCTTGTGATTTTTTTACTAAGTACAAGCCTTTGGCGCAGAGTTGTCCAAAGTGCGGTTGGTTTATGGTTGAAAAGCACGACAAAGCCAACGGATCATACAAAATATGTATAAATCCGGAGTGT
>JAITAM010000072.1 GCA_031284085.1 Spirochaetaceae bacterium | reverse complement strand
CGGAGTCTTATCCCATCGGATAAGGCTCCGATCCCCCTGCCAAGCGGCAGCGCTTACCCTCCACTATCGACAAATTCAAGCGGAGATATGCTGAATATTTTCAGGCAAAAAGCCGTACTTCCACCCTTGATACCAGCACCGAAAGCTTAGAAGCAGGCTGTGCCTGCTTTGAAACAGCCTGTGCTTCTTTCAGGCAAAAAGCCGTACACTACTCCCGATACAACAACCTCTGAAACAGGCTGTGCCTGTTAAGAACGTATGGGCCTTTGCTTGTATAAAAAGTTCAACAAAGGCTCTTCCCAAGACTCGGCGCCCTCGCCTTCAGCACAAAACTCTAGATATAAGTCTATCATAGAAGTAATAATGGCCTTTTTATCAAGCGCATCAAGATCGCTCTTGGAAAATAAAGCCTGCGCAAACCGAATAGCCTCCTCTTGCGGAAAAAGCCGGCCGTCAAAGCGTGTCATAGCATACAGCGCAGCCGTAACACAGTTAATGCTGTGCTGCTTGACGTAAAGCACCGATTCGGCAATCGCAAGCGCACCGTTGCGAACCGTGTCAATGTCCGCCGCTAATTCATCTTCAACAGCAAGCCGGCGCGCAATCTCTCTAAATTGCGTGTAGGTGCTAATCACTACCATAATGTGCAAACTCGGCACACAAAACAAATGCGGATCAGTCATGTGAATAAGCATAAACCGCGCCTTTCCACGCGGGCGGGGCCGAGCGGTCGTAGAAAGCGCCTTTGTATACACGACTGCCGCAAATCTATAGAGTTTTTTCATGGTAGCAACAAATTCTTTAACCGGCTCAACAGCAATATCCCCATAAGTTCTCAAAAGCGAACCGAGAAGCTGCACCCAAAACCTGACAAAGGTCAGGTACACACCGACTTGTTCGGGGATAAAGGGGATGCGGGCGTCTAAAGGGTGATCAACTGCATAAATTGGAATGTGCGGGTGTAATGCGAGCCGATGCTGCAAGCCGAAGAAATCGGCGCACAGCGACTTGACACACGATAAGCCTACGGGGCGGAGTTCAGGGTTGCGGATAAACGCAGCCATAGTCTGCCACAATGAGCATGATTTCATGGAACTAATAATACTGCAAAGAGCGCCCGGCTGGCTAGAACAGCTAGGATATGAACGATGATCAAAGCAGGTCAGACCTCTCCCGCTTCTTTCAGGCAAAAAGCCGTAAGCAGTTCCCGATACAGCAACCTAGCCCAGAGGGGTCAGACCTCTCCCGCTTCCTGTAGGCAGAAAGCCGTACACCATTCCCGATACAGCAACCTTAGCCCAGAGGGCTCAAACCTCTCCCGATACAGCAACCTTTGAAACAGCCTGTGGCTGAAAAGCCGTACGCCCGCCTCCGATACAAGAACCTTAGGAACACGCTGGCGTGAAACAGCCTGTGGCTGAGACCTCCGACCTGCTAGCGCCAAAACTTTGAAAGAGGCCGTGCCTGTGATCACATAATATCATCGTAGCGCCCCGAGTTATTCCAGTAAGTAAAACCGCCCTCTCCTGCAGCTCCGACCCCTTCTACCTGTCGGCGCACGTAATCTTTGTTGTAGTATTGCCGGTCGTAGGATACGTTTAAGAAAAAGACTTGCACCCAAGGACGCACAACAACCGTATTGCGGCTTATCACCTTTGTACGGAGCGTGCCGTAATAGTAAATCCGGTACGGACGCTCTTGCGCCGGCTTTTGAGCAAGGAAATCCTGCTCAAAATGGCTTGGATAATACATAGGGCATATTACATCAACATAGCGGGACAAAAGTTCCACCTCCTGTCCAGTGCGCGAGCCGCTCCTATACCAGCCGTTTGAACCGTAAATATCTATAGAAATCGGAGCTTTGAGCCGCGAGCGGACGTGGTGCAAGAACGAAAGAATGGCGCTGTCCTTATCCATCCTCGGGTCTTGCCACCGAAATTCCGCATTACCTATGTTATCCCCATCAGTGGGGAAGCGGATATAATCAAACTGAATCTCATCGAAGCCCCGCTCGTAAAGCTCTACCGCAACGGATGTGTTGTACTCCCAAACCCCCTCAGAGAAAGGATCAACCCACCGTTCATCGTAGTAGCCGCGCGTAGCCTTGTTGTAACCAATCCACGGCTTATTAGTGCTAGTATCCCACACGGCAAAACGCCCCTCCTCTTTTTTTACCAGCTCCGGGTCCTTGAACACGACAAGACGCGCCACCGTATAAATGCCGGCTTCTTTCATTTTAGATAAAAACATATCCAAATCCATGGGGCTGAATATCCGGCCTTTTTCCAAGAGTGCAGGGTTATTCGGATTGAACCGAAGCCGGCCGTAGTCATCCTTCATATCAATCACGATCATGTTGAGCTGATGCTCTTTAAGCAAGTCTATATACGACTGCACCTGCCGTTCCTCAAGCGCGTAACCGAGCGGGATATACAAACCCTCTTTTTCAGAAGCAGTGTGCGCAGGCTCATCAAACAAAAGCCACAGCTCAGAGAGGTTTATAACAGTTGAGTCCGGATTAAAAACATTTTCCTGCATAAAAAGGCAGGAAGGGTGCAAGCCGAAAGTTTCAGGGATCTCTCGAATGAACTGCAAAAGCTCGGTGTTGTACCAAGACTGGAGGGGCGCCTTTGGGTCTTTTTGCACAAACAGCTCACGCACCGCCCCTTGTTGTATAAAACGGAGTGTAGAATTGTTTGCCTGTAACGAGTCCACAACGGAAAAAGCCTTGTCATCCGTAAAGATCGGTATGAAGGTTTTGCGTTCCCAATCAAGGCGGTAAATGCGGCCTCGAAACGTCTGGGATGCGTAGAGGACAGGCGCTGTTTGGGCGTCTTGATATACCACAGTAAAGCAAGAAACTTCGTCCGGGTTATCAAGTGTTTCCATAGATTCAAGGCCGGCGTTGATCCCCGCCCATTTGCCGGACGGCTTTTCCGTATTGAAGTAGGAGACGCCATAAATGCTGTGGGATACAAAGACGGTTAGTTCCGGCAGCAAAGCAAGCCCCACCGCCTTGATACCGTCTGTTCTAGGATGCGGTGTGCCGAGGTTTTGCCATGTGCGCCCTGCATCCTGCGATAAAAAAACCGCATCTTTGACGGCGCATACCATCACGTTAGGAAGGTTCGGTAAGATCGCCAAATCCTTAATATCCTGTACAATCTGCACAAAGGAAGCTGTCCCCTCTTCATAAATCTTGAGCGTTTTAGAAGGCAAGCCTGTATTGCAAGTTTCCCAAACGAGCAGGTCGGTCGATTTGGCTATCCCCTGATCAGTTAAGAGCGCCCAATACTCGTTTGTCCGTAGTATTTTGCGAACTGCGCCTCCCTGCCACAACAGGGTTTTTGTACCCCAGCGATCCATGCCGAATAATCCTGCGTTTGTTCCGATGATCACGGACAATTTCCGACTGATCTCGGCGGCTGTTTCTTTGGCATGTACCTCTGTTTCATCTGCAATGGAGGTTTGTTCTTGGTTTTGCACGGACGGATCGTTTTGCGCCTGAAGCTGCACTCTGGAACAGGATAGTATAATGATACATAAAAGCACGTTGTATATCATACCTTGAACCATAACGAAAAACAGAAAAGAAAAAAAGAGAGGCATAGAAAACTATGAGGTCTGACCTGCCCCCTATTCCACTATACCCGTGTCGGGAACTTAGAAACAGGCCGG
>JAITAM010000021.1 GCA_031284085.1 Spirochaetaceae bacterium | reverse complement strand
TTTCTGCCTGAAAGGGGCAGCTTGAGGTCTGACCCCTCAGGCCGGCCTGTCTTTAAGGTTTTTGTATCGGGAATGGAGTACGGTTTTCTGCCTGAGAGAAGCAGCTTGAGGTCTAGGTCTGACCCCTCAAGCAGCCTGTCTCCAAAGCTCTTGTATCGGGAATGGAGTACGGTTTTCTACCTGAAAGGAGGAACTTGAGGTCTGACCTTTCAGGCCGGCCTGCCTTAAAAAAAATAAAGCTCATCCTATTGCTCTTTGCATCTTACTTTAATAGGCACAAAATATTTCTCAGTTTCAAGATGGGCTTTTGTTCGTTCTTGTATCTTTCTATCTGTTCAGCTAAAATTGCTGGGTAAAAAGATAATAACAAAAGGGACTATTGATTTGTTTAAGGAAAAAAATGATTGAGCTAATAGCTTTTTTAGGCAATCCGGGAGCCGAATACGCAGGCAACCGGCACAATGCAGGGCGCTTGGCCGCCGCTGCCATGCCGCCTCGTGAATGGAAAAATAAATACAAAGGCTTGTATGCCAATGACGGTGCAGTACATTTTATTATGCCTGAAACCTTTATGAACCTATCGGGTGATAGCGTATCTACCGCAGCATCTTTCTTTAAGGTGCCGGTGGAACAAATTTTGGTAGTGCATGACGAACTGGATTTGCCTTTGGGAACAATCTCGCTCAAATATTCAGGCGGTCTCAATGGGCATAACGGCTTGCGCTCCCTTAAAGCACGACTGGGCAGCAGCGATTTTTGGCGGCTTCGCATAGGCATAGGCAGGCCTGAGCATGGCAGCGTTTTTGATTGGGTTTTATCGGACTTCAGTGCCGCAGAGAAACCTGTGCTGGCGCAGGTTTTGCCCGCTTGCGCGGAACTCATACGGCGCATTATAGAACAGGGACCCGAATCCTTCTTGCCGGAGTGGGCAAAAAAGAACGTGTGCCTCTGAGATATAAATGTTTTGCTTAAGCTTCTTGAGGTTCCGCCAAGCTATCAAGACATTCTTGCACTCTAACGTGCATTTCATTAGCCGGATCCGGTACAAGAGTGAGAATTTTAGTGTAGTAGGTCCACGCTTGCTTTGGTTGTTTGCTTACTTCATACGACTGCCCTATCAAAAACAAAGCGTCGACTAATGACGAATTCTGCTCGGTTAATGTTGGAGATTGCGGGTATTTCTCTATCAACTGCGAACAGTACTTTATACATTCGTTAAATTTACCTAAAAAGAAGAAGCACTTGCCGATTTCAAAATAGCTCTTTATTGAATATTCTTCATTTTCTCGTGCATCAATAATTTTTTTATACAGAAGATATGCTTGATTGTATTTCTTTTCCGCCATAGCTTCTTGAGCTTGCCGATACCATTCTATCGACTTTAATTCATTAACCGGATTACTGAGATCGACTTTTGAAGGAATATTTCTCGTTAAACCGTAGCGGGCAACGCCTTCTTGCGCCTCTTTTAATTTTTTAGCTGCTTGAGAGGCATGAATACTTTGGGGATACAAGATAAGGAAGCGTTCAAATACATACTGAGCTTGAGAAAAACGCTTGTTGATAAGGTAATAATCACCGACGTTATAAAGCCCTATTTCCGGCGAATAAGGCTCTCTATCATTCATAAGATTGGCAACTTGTCTATGTATCCGCCGCAGCTGGTTTGAAAAGACTTTAAGCATTTTCATAACCAAACCGTGACTGGCTGACGCAAGAGCTTCGAATTCAGAGAGCGAAAACATAATAGTACTAATATCTTGTTCGCCGACAATCGCATCTTCTTCACGCGGGTAGTGTCCCATACTTGCTCTGACTCCAAGAAATTCACCGGCCGCAAGCTGATCATGAACTTCTTTTCCGGAGATTAAGTCGTCATAGATAAGCATGACGGTACCATCTTTAATGAGCCATATTTTATCCGCTTCATCACCGCGAAAGTAAATAACCGAACCGGCTGAATATTGCATATCCTTAGGCATAAACTAATTTTCCTCCACATCAAAAGGTAAAAAATCAAGTATTTTCTTGAACCCTATCTTCCGGCGAGCCTCTTTGTAAAGAGAGGCCGGATCGCCTTTAATAAACATTGAACGGCCTGCAACGGTAACGGTACTGTAGCCCTCCGGTAGAACACCACCGAATAGCTCAAGAAACCGCCGCTCTCCGTAGACCGGTTTGCCGGCTATAGTGAGCAGTTGTATATCGGACATGGCGGCGCAGGCCAAGTTTTCATACGGATCATCCATTTTAGCTTTAAGCACCAGTATATCCGCCAGCTTGCCGCCATCTAAGGTTCCCAGCCTGTCCTGCATACGAAAGGCGCGTGCAGCATTTATCGTTACCATTTCAAATACGGTGCGTGCCGGCAGCTGTTCGCCGTACAAGTCTTGGTACAAACTGCGTGCATACTGAATCTCTTTTAACAAATTGATAGAACCGGTATGAGTTGAATCAGTACCTATCGTTACATTGACGCCGGCCTCTAAGAATTTCCGCACTTTGCAGGTAACGTTAAACATAAGCATATTCGAGGCGGGACACCACGAGATACTTGCACCGGCTTTTGCGGTTTTAAGAATGTCGGCATCGCTAAAGCCTATGCAATGGATAAAAAGACAGCGATCGTCAAGCACTTCGAGCTGCTCAAGCGTCTCTACCGCAGCGATCGACTCTTCATCAAACCCCTCCGCCAAATGAGTAATGAACGGCCAGTTGTTCTTAACCGCCCGTTCATGCTCGATTTCAACGCCGTCTCCCCATTTTAAGTCGTAAGACGATGCTTCGTGGGCAAGCCCATACCCTATAATGGCGCGTAATGGAAGACGAGGCAGTATGTCTTTGTTAAACGTATGTGGAAAATGATCGTTGACTGTGGTTACACCGGAAAACAGATTCTTATAGGCGCTGAGATAATAAATCTCTTCGGGAGAGAGCTTTGAGCGTTCGGCAAAGGCCTCCGATGCTTTAAGATCATTGTCCCACGGAAGCCAATTAAGGTAGAACTCCCCCGGCTTAGGCCCCACTCTGGGCAGGTAATTTCCCCGCATGTGATCGTGAGTATTGATAAGCGCCGGATACACAAAGGAATCTCGGCCTAAATCAAAAGCCATGCCTTCCCCTGTATCGACCAATCTTTCTCCTGATATTCCAACAAGGCTGCGAGAGTTTTCTTTTTCTGCACAGACAATTTCCGCATTGTGCAACGCCCACTCAACTACCATTACCAACCCCTTTTTATTATAATAAGATGGGTTGGTAAGACAGTCAAGTATAGAAACA
>JAITAM010000020.1 GCA_031284085.1 Spirochaetaceae bacterium | reverse complement strand
GTGAGACCTAAATCAGTACGGCCTCGTGGCGAATAATGCGAAGACATGGTACATAGATAACGGGGTAAACATGGCATTTTGCTTTAGTTTTTCGTTCTTTTTTTACTCTTTTTTTTCTTGAGGCTAGGTCTGACCTGATTTCCAGCTTTGTCGGAGAAAATTCTATTCTAGACAAACACGCGGCGGCCTTAGAACAGAGTACAAAGGTGTCTGAAGTCTGCCCTGTCTGTAAAACGCATACCTAATGGCCTGCCTCTGCCACTAAAAGCCCATATTCCATACCATTTGGCTTATAAATCATTGCTTGGAGGTAAAGAACTTGACCCAAAATCTTAAAACCCCGACCTGAAATCTTAAAACCAGCCTGTCTCTAAACTTCAGCGCCGCTGCCAAAGACAGCGTACTCTTTTTCTATCAGGCAAAAAACTGTGCGTCTATTTTCGATACAATACTGATAATGTTGAAGCAGAGTGCGGTTGCTAGCCTGCCTGTGGCCCTTCCCTTATTTATAAAAAAAGAGTATATTTACACCATGAGTCTTAAACTACCGGACCTCAAACCATTCAAAGGTTGGAAATTCTCTCTTGTGTATGTAGCCATTTTGGTTGTAGGGATGAGCATCTTTAACTATATGTTTATGAACAAGTCTCAGCCGACCATAGACTATTCTGAATTCAAAAGTAAAATTGCCTCCGGTGAAATCAAACGGGTGGAACTGTCTGATAACTATTTCACCGGCTTCTCTAGTACGAAACGAGAAATATCGACTATTTTGCGGTTTCCTACTACACGAGTCCCAGCCGAAACTGCATACCGGACCGTTGCATTGAATGATCCGGAACTGCTTAAGCTTATGGATGAAAGACAAATATCTTATTATGCCGCTTCTCGTGATGGAAATGCGCTTTTGAGTATTTTTTTTAGTTGGGTTCTGCCTATTGTGTTTTTCTTTATTATTTGGCGCTTTCTTATGAAGCGCATGGGAAATATGGGCGGCGGCGTGCTTTCGGTGGGGCAGAACAAGGCGGTAATCGTTGCCGAAGGCGATATTCTGACTAGGTTTACTGATGTAGCAGGCGTAGACGAGGCAAAGGACGAGCTGGTTGAAGTCGTCGATTTTCTTAGAAACCCCAAAAAATACACGGATATAGGCGGCAAGATTCCCAAAGGCGTCCTGCTTGTCGGCCCTCCGGGGACCGGAAAAACACTCCTTGCGCGGGCAGTTGCAGGCGAGGCGCACGTAGCCTTTTTCCGTATGAGCGGCGCTGACTTTGTGGAGATGTTTGTCGGTGTAGGCGCTGCACGGGTACGTGATCTCTTTAAGCAGGCGCGGATGAAGGCTCCTTGTATTATTTTTATTGACGAACTTGATGCCATTGGTAAAAGTAGGATTAACAACATAGGCGGTGGAAACGATGAACGTGAGCAGACTTTGAACCAGCTCCTTGTTGAAATGGATGGTTTTGATGGCACAAGCGGTCTTATTCTCTTGGCCGCGACCAACCGTCCTGATGTGCTGGACCCGGCATTGCTGCGTCCGGGGCGCTTTGACAGACAAGTTTTAGTGGACAGGCCTGATGTAAAAGGAAGAGAGGCTATTCTTCGCATCCATTCCAATACGGTAAAGCTAGGGACGGTTGATCTTGAGGCAATAGCGCGGATGACCAGCGGCTTTGTGGGCGCTGATTTGGCAAACATTGTCAACGAGGCGGCTCTGCTTGCGGTGCGAGCCGGCAGACAGGTGGTTATACAAAAAGATTTTGAAGAGGCTATTGAAAAAACCGTTGCCGGTTTACAAAAGAAAAACCGGATTATATCAGAAAATGAGCGGCGGATCGTGGCTTTCCATGAGACGGGACACGCTTTAATCGCCGCATTCACCCCCGGCATGGATCCGGTGCAGAAGATTTCTATTATACCAAGAGGCTTTGGCGCTTTAGGCTACACCCTTCAAATGCCGATAGAGGATCGCTATTTAATGACGGAGGATGAGCTGCGCTCTAAGATCAATGTGCTTCTAGGCGGGCGTGCAGCAGAAGAGCTTATGTTTGGGAAAATATCAACCGGAGCGGCTAACGATATTACTAAAGCGGCGGACATAGCTCGGAAGATGATCACCGACTACGGCATGAGCGATCGGTTTAAGAATGTTGCCCTCACGTCCCGCGGAGCCGGTATGCTTGGTACGCAGGCGCAAGAGCCGTTTTTACAGCGGGAGTATTCGGAAGCGACCCAGCAGTACATTGATAACGAGATTGCTCGCATAATGGAAAAGCAATACGGTGCCGTTACCAATGAGCTGCTCATGAACAAAAAACTCCTTATTTCTGTTGCCGAACGGCTTTTGGAGAAAGAGTCGCTTGATGAAAAGGAATTTCAAGAGATAATTGAAAAAGAACGGCTCACAGCTTTATGATTTGTTCTGAATTTCAGCATTGTGAGTAGTTAACACATACGACTCTTTTCCTTATAGAGCGATCGATTTTAGAACTTGCAAAAAATTTTAATATTTTCTCAGTCATAACAGGGCGCATCCGCCCTGCTGAATGAAGTATTTCTCTGTAATTTGACTAAAATCTTATATTATTTTTTGTTGACAACTAATGATTCATAGTTCATAATTATGAACAGGCTTTCATATACTACTGGATATTCTAATACAAAAATCCGGTAGTATAGAACATTGTATTTTTAGGAGGAGCAGTATGAAAAACTTTAATCTGATAGTACTCAATATTGTATTGAGTACTACAATAGTCTTCGCCGGTGGTAGTCGACAGGATAATGCCACCCCATCAACGAGAGGTGGAGCAACAAACTTTGATCCGGTTGGTAAGTACAACCCACCGGTTACCATTTCATGGGGAATTAGTACTTCTTCGGTGCAGCAGTTCAAAAAGGGTGATACATACGCGAATAACATCTGGACGCGTAAATTCCGGGACGATCTGGGTATCAGTTTAACGGTGGGTTTTTCTGCAGACGGAGCATCTCTTGCTTATGAAAATCAAATAACTTTGGGAATAGCTGCAGGTGATTTACCGGATGTACTTCGGATTTCTAATTACCGGCTTTTTGAACAAGGAGCTTTATCCGGTCTTTGGGCTGATCTTTCTACCCTTTACGATCAGTATGCCGATGATTGGATGAAAATGATAAAACAGAAATACCCATCAGCATTTGACTACGCCTCTGTTGATGGCAAGCTTTACGGTATTCCACCGCTTAATGATAACCGACAATTCGCCTCGCTTTTGTGGATCCGTGATGATTGGCTTAAAAATCTGGGACTCAAAGCACCAACTACAGTGGATGAGATGATTGCTATTGCCCGCGCGTTTACCTTCAACGATCCGGATAAAAATGGTAAGAACGATACCTATGGCCTGGCATTACATAACCGGCTCGTTGATGATAATTTTGGACATATTAATGGCTTATTAAGTGCATTTGGCGTACCGGCATATACTCATGTTATGTATTACCGAGGCGCAGATGGTAAGATGACCTATGCCTACCTCGATCCTCGGGTTAAAGAGGCTTTGCGTATTTTAGCACAGATGTATAAAGAAGGTCTTATTGATCCTGAATTTACGGTAAAAGATGTGAATAAAATCGCTGACGATATTGCCTCAGGTCGGGTGGGTATGGAGTATGGCTTGCAATGGGGTACGTGGTGGCCATGGAATGGACTTTATACTGCATCCGGTGTTACCGCCCATCCTTATCCAATTCCTCAACAAAGTGGTTATAGTCCTAAAATTGGCTATCCAAGTAATGTTGCAGGAGGCGATATTACAGTGATCAGTGCTAAACACAAGAATCCAGAAGTTCTAATCAAAATGTTTAACCTGTATAATCGGACTGTCAATCCGTATATGTCCGATGAAGTATATGCAGTCTATGATGCTGATGAACAGTATCGATTTGCTCCCACGTGGATTAACGAGCCGCTGGAAACGAATTATCAGCCCTTACTTCAAGCAGCTTTTGATAAAAACTCGCCGCAAGGAATGCCGACTAACCTTGTTAGTCGGTACAACCAAATACTGGATTTTGCTGCCGGTAAGAACAAAAGTACTGACGCGTACGGATTGTGGGGACAGTACTCCAATGAAGGTTCTATGTATATTATTATGAATAATTATGTGCCTAATGGCTTTCTTATAGAGAGCATTCTGGGTGCGGTATGGCCACAAAGTTTGATCGATGCTGACGCTTCATTGCAAAAAATCACTCTACAGGCATTTACCGAAATTATCACCGGTATACGACCGGTTGATACTGGTTATGACAGCTATGTGCGGGATTGGTTGCGAGCTGGTGGACAGCGAGTCCTCAACGATTTGGAAAAGTTATACCCAGCACGATAAAGTATAACTAGTGCTAAGGTACGGTTTAGCACCTTCAGTAAAGAAGATTAGTAGGTAGCCTAAAGGTCAAGCATATATCTGGCGGCTCAGAAGGGTATTGCCGCTCGACAGAGTGTACCGGCGGTAGTACAGACTATGCCGCCAGATAAAAATGCTTGTTATAAGCAGCGTCTATTTAGAGGAAAGAATGTCTTGTGAAAAATTGTCTCAATCAATGAAAAAAGCACGGTTTTTAAGAGAATTACCATTACACCTCATGTTAATTCCTGCGGTTATTCTGGTTTTTATCTATAATTATATACCAATGGCTGGTATTGCTATTGCCTTTCAGCGTTTTCAAGCTACAAAAGGGCTATTTGGATCCGAATTTGTCGGTCTTGCCAATTTTAGAACGCTCTTTTCTTTGCCGGATACTTGGCAGGTCATAGGCAATACAATTTTTATAGCATTGTTCAAAATGATAGGTGGGATCATCGCACCAGTTGTCTTTGCACTTGTTTTGAACGAAATTAACAATAAGCCGGCGCGTCGTATCTTCCAAACTATGGTATACCTGCCAAATTTTCTCTCATGGATCATTATTTCCGGTATTTTTATTGATATTCTCTCACCTACAAGAGGTATTATCAACATGATATTGGGTAAAGTCGGTATCGGTCCTATTTTTTTCCTCGGCGATCCTGCGTGGTTTCCTTTTACAATGATAATTACCGATATATGGAAAGGTTTTGGATTCGGCTCCGTTATTTACCTTGCCGCATTGACCTCTATTGATCCTTCGCTATACGAATCAGCCGTCATTGATGGAGCTTCCAGATGGCGGCAAACATGGCACATCACAGTGCCTGGCATACTGAGTACCATTATCCTGATGACTGTATTAAGTATGGCAAATATTCTAAACGGTGGCTTTGATCAGATTTTCAACTTGTACAATCCGGCTGTGTATTCAACCGGCGATGTCCTTGACACTATGATTTACCGGATGGGTATACAAAATGCACAATTTGCAGTATCTACTGCTGCAGGTCTTTTTAAGTCCGCTATTTCATTTGTATTCATTGTTACTTCGTACTATTTGGCTGATAAATTAGCTGGTTACCGCATTTTTTAAGCTCGAGCTTTCAAAAAGGATATGTTTATGAAAACGACTATGGGAAGGAAATTTTTTTTGCTCTGCGCTTCTTTGTTTCTGGTAGCAATATCTTTGATCTGTGTACTCCCCTTTCTCAATTTGCTGGCTATCTCGTTTAGTAATAAAGATGCAGTTGCTACCGGTAGAGTAAATTTTTTACCAGTGGGCTTTACCACCAGTTCTTATACTTTTATCACGAGAAGCCCTGCATTCTTAAAAGCGTTGTGGGTCTCAATACAACGAGTTGTTTTAGGCGTCGGAATAAACCTTACATTGATAGTTCTTACTGCCTATCCTCTTTCCAGAGGGCGGAGCGAATTTAAAATGCGCTCTTTTTACTCATGGTTCTTTGTGATAACCATCCTTTTTAATGGCGGTCTTATCCCTTCCTACCTCATCGTCCGCTACACCGGTATCCGTGATACTCTGTGGGCTTTGGTACTCCCGGGTGCTTTGCCGGTATTTAGTATGCTTGTGGTCATGAACTATATGCGTACCTTGCCTCAAGAACTTTTTGAAGCTGCGTATATCGACGGTGCCGGGCATATACAAACCCTTCTTAAAGTTATTATACCAGTTTGTACACCGACTATTGCAACAGTAGCGCTCTTTGCCTTTGTGGGGCATTGGAATAATTGGTTTGACGGGCTTATTTACATGGCTTCGGTGGATCACTACCCGCTCCAGACATATTTGCAAACCGTTGTCATAAAACCGGACGTATTTTTTACCACAACAAAAAACATGAGTCAAGATCTTGCTGTCTTACTTGCCTTAGTTGATTCTCGTACTACCAGTGCCGCTCAATTATTTTTGGGAACTGTTCCGATTCTCTGCGTGTACCCATTTTTACAAAAATACTTCACCAGCGGTTTGGTCATGGGATCGGTAAAAGGCTAAAAAGGTTCATACGTTCTCCCAAAGCTTAAGCCTTTGTTTTGCAGCTCAGAGTATCCAAGTCAGTCTCCTCATGTCTCTTCAATCAAAGATAAGCGGCGGATTGTCCAATCGATCAAAGAAAGGTGGTACAGACGCTTTCGTGTCAGTGCGGCGGAAGTTGATCTACAAGACTCGCTATCTTTTGCTCAGATAGGCTGCGCTATTGTTTCTAATGCGAAAGACTTTGGAGAAGCTGTTCTTAACAAAGCTCTTGCCATGGTTGAAGAAGAGCCTGTCCGTATTTATGACGTCAGCATCTATTCTCAAGAGTTCTAGCACATCCTGCTCTCTCAGGCAGATGAACGGCTTGGGTTATAGGTGATGCTGCCTATTGCTGAAAACCCGCAGAATAACATAAGCTTTAAGACTATGGCTCATTCCCTTTTACGGCAGGGTAGTATCCTTTCCCTTCTTACTCTTATCTCGCGTATTCTTGGCTTGCTCCGAGAGATGACCAAAGCCGCTCTCTTGGGAACAAGCGTTCTATCGGATGCATTTTCCGTAGCTTTTATGATACCCAACCTTTTCCGCAGGCTTTTTGCAGAAGGCTCTGTCGCCGTTGCTTTTATCCCTACTTTTAAGGAGTACTTGCAGGAAGACAAACCGGCTCAACTAAAAGAATTCTTAAGCTGCACCTTGACCATGCTTACCTGCTTGGTAACGTGCGTTGTTGTTCTTGGCGTGCTTGTTACACCGGCAATTATAGCCATCTTCGGTATAGAAGCCTTTGACGAGACGGTGCTGCTGACCCGCCTCATGTTTCCTTTTCTTGCCTTTATCTCCATAGCCGCCTTGTTCCAAGGCATATTGAACAGTGTACACTGTTTTGCGCCTTCGGGCTTTGCACCTATTGTGCTTAATATCGTAACCATAGCCTGCGCATACGGCCTTTCACGCTTCGTAGCAAACCCAGCCCGCGCTTTGGCAGCCGGTATTCTCATCGGAGGGTTTTTAGAGGGCGCAATACAGCTGCCCTTTGTGCTGAAAAAAGGCTTCCGCTTCTTCTTTACCAGTTTGCGCACGGCAATTCGTAACCCCGGCGTGCAAAGAATCTTCCGGCTCATAGTCCCTACCATAATCGGGATGGCAGCTTACCAGCTCAACGATCTCGTTTCAACGGTCCTTGCCGGAAACGTCGGAGCAGGCACCGTCTCAAGCTTGCAGTACTCCCTGCGCTTGCAAGAGCTTATCCTCGGCGTCTTTGCCGTTTCGCTGGGAACAGTCCTCCTGCCGCACTTAACAGACTACGCCCAAAGCGGCCGCTGGGAACACTACAGCGATCAGCTCGGCTCTTGCGTCAAGAGCATTGCTCTTCTGACCATACCGATTACGTTTTTCACCCTTGGTTCAGGCGAATCCTTAGTCCGGCTTTTGTTTCAAGGGCGCAGCTTTGACGAAAGTTCTGTAGCACTAACGGTAGCCGCATTCCAATGGCACATGCCCGGGCTTTTCTTCATAGCCTTAAACCGTATCCTCGCTCCGGCATTTTATGCTCAGAGCAATTCCGCCTCTCCAACTAAAGCCGGCATCGTATCCTTTCTCGTCAACATAGTATTAGCCGCTGCTCTTGCCGTCCCTTTCAAAGGCGCGGGCATCGCGGCGGCGTTGAGCATCGCCAGTGCCGTTAATACGGTACTGCTCTTTATATTCCTAAAAAAGAACAGTCAGATAGCGGTCAAACAGATCGTATCCGGCGTATGCACTTACAGTTTGAAGCTCATTGTGTTTTCAGCCCTTGCAGTGATGCCGGCGCTCTACCTTAATACGCTCCTCCTACCCATCTTTGACGGACATAATCGCATTATAAGTCTGGGAATTCCCCTTGCTCTTGCCGGCATTGTGTATGCGCTGCTGGGCTTGGGCTTGCTCTTTGTAACCGGCGATAAGCATATACGGGCCTTAATCAGAGAAAAGCGATAAGATTGCGGCACAAGCTTAATGCTTTTTGAGTTTCACTGATCTTAACTTTCAACCTGCTGAACCAACCTATTTCAACCTGCTGATACAGCACCGGAATGTTGAAATAGACTGGCCTGCTTAGTGTTTTTTGATTAAGTCCCACTGACTGATAATCAAACCGCTGAACATAAATATAAAACCAATGAGAGTGTGGTACGTAAACGGTTCTGAAAGGAGCAGTATACCGCCTAAGGCTGCAAAACAACCTTCAAGGCACAGTATAATGGTGGCATGTGCAGGCGGAGCATCGCGCTGGGCGACAACTTGGAGTGTATAGGCTATGCCGACTGACGCAAGCCCGCCGTAGAGTATGGGGACTAAAGCGTTGAGCATAAAGGTAATTGCATCAGGCGCAGCGGAGAATAAAAGCGAGGGAAGGGCGCGCCAAGCAACACGACTTGTCGCGCTATGAAGGGATGCGGTGCGCACCGCCCACGAGCCTATTGCCGGCTCTATGGTCAATGCCATAATGAGGGAAAAGATACCGCAGCATAAAAACTGCCCGCACGAGAGTTGAATAGGATCAAGCGAACCTTGCCGGTCGATGATCAAGACGTGAAAAGTCCAGAACAGCGCGCTGATGAGCATGATAATGTCCCCCGGATTGACGGCATCAAGGCTGCCGAGGGCGCTGATGAAGTACAAACCGACAAGGGTAAAAGCAGCGCCAAGCCATGTAACGGGTCCGGTCTTTCTGCCCAGAAAGATGCCAAAAATCGGCACCATAATCACATATATACCGGTAATAAAGCCGGCATTGCCTGCTGTGGTAAACATCATGCCTAGCTGCTGCAAGGTAACCGCAAGAAAAAGGACGGCGCCGGCTAGAAGCGAGAAACGAAAGAGAAGCTTTTTATCGGCAGCAGCGCCACCTTTCCTGTTCCGATACCATATCAAGGGCAAAAGCGAGCCGCCCCCCAGAATAAACCGTACGCCGTTAAAGGTGAACGGACCCACGTACTCCATACCGGAACGCTGCGCAACAAAACCAAAGCCCCAAATACAAGCGGTAAGCAAGAGCATTAGATCAGCTTTTATCTTCTTTATATCCATAATGCTCTATCCTAGAGACTGAGGACAAAGAATGTCTAGTATGTTCCCTCACTCAGCCAAGGCCAAGCTCCTTGTCCGTCCCTGCGCTGCCATTATCAGGCAGAAAGCCGTAGGCCGCTTCGGGGTAGGAGGTCTCAGCCACAGGCTGTTTCAAAGGTTGTTGTATCGGGAGTGGAGGTACGACTTTTCGTCTGACAGAAGCGGGCAGGAAGGGGTCAGACCTCGTGTCGTCAGCAGCCGCAGGCACAAAGTTCTCGGCGCAAGTCTCAAGGTGCTTGAGTCGACCGTCTAAGGGACAGACCTCGCAGGCAGGAACAGGTCAGACCGCCGGCTATACCTGCCATGTATTAGGCTCACACCGGCCATCGCGTAGTGTGGAGAGCTTCCACTGCATAGTGTGGAGAGCTTCCACTGCATAGTGTGGAGAGCTTCCACTGCGTAGTGTGGAGAGCTTCCACTGCGTAGTGTGGAGAGCTTCCACTGCGTAGTGTGGAGAGCTTCCACTGCGTAGTGTGGAGAGCTTCCACTGCATAGTGTGGAGAGCTTCCACTGCATAGTGTGGAGAGCTTCCACTGCGTAGTGTGGAGAGCTTCCATCGCATAGTGTGGACTGGAGGTCTGACCCTTTCTCCCTGATCCTACGG
>JAITAM010000182.1 GCA_031284085.1 Spirochaetaceae bacterium | reverse complement strand
AGCTTGTTGTCGAGTCTTGTTGCTGCGGTGGTATTTTATGTGATAGAGATGATCAGTATGATGATGGCGAAGCTGGGTTACATTCCTCCGGTTGTGGGTGCGTGGTTTCCGATTCTCACGTTTATAGGGATAGGGATTGCTCTTTTACGGACGGCCAAGACCTAACCCATACAATATGCGCTTCATCATGCGGCAGGCCAGCCTGTTTCAAAGTTCCGGCAGTGGTATCAAGGACGGAGTACGACTCTTCGTCTACAATATGCGCTTCATCATGCGGCAGTTGTGCTTTTAGGCAGGGAAGGCTGCGCTTTATCCTCTAGCGGTGCTGTAACATGGGTAGCAGCTGTGTTTTTAGGCAGGGAAGGCTGCGCTTTATCCTCTAGCGGCGCTGTAACACAAGGACGGCGCTACTTTCCCAGTAGGTGGTGTTTGAGTTTTGTGAGCAGCTCTTCTATATCAATGGGTTTCCCCAGATGGTCGTTCATGCCGCTTGCAAGACATTTTTCAATATCTTCCCGGAACACGTTCGCGGTCATTGCAACAATCGGGACGGTCTTTGCTTCAGGATAATCAAGCGCCCGTATCCTTCTTGTAGCCTCAAACCCATCCATTTCCGGCATGGAAATATCCATCAAAATAATATCGTAGAGCGCAGGCGCCATCTCAAATATTTTAACCGCTTTAGCGCCGTTATCAGCGCAGGTAATCACAGCGCCGGTATCTTCAAGAAGAGCGATCACAATCTCTTGGTTAATCTCAACATCCTCCACAAGCAGTATCTGCAAATCAGTGAAAATACCGTTGGCAGTCTCTTGTGTTTGCTCGGAAATAGATGAAGTGCTGTTTTTCATGTTCAAGCTGTCGTTAATACAGTTCACCAATAGCGAAGGGAAGAGCGGTTTAGGAATGAATCCGTCAACACCGGCTTCTTTCGCTTCATCTTCAATAACAGCCCACTCTGTAGCCGAGATCATAATGACTACCGTTTTATGCTTGTAATCTTGCTTGATTTTCTGTGTCAATTCTATGCCGTTCATAGTGGGCATTTTCCAATCGACAAAGATTATATCGAAAGGCTCTGTGGTTTCCAGCACAGAGCAAGCCTCTTCGCCGCTTAAAGCGGTTGTGCATTGCACATGAATTGTCTCTGCAAAATACTTGAAGTATTCAAGAATATCAGGAGAATCATCCACCACAAGAATACGGAGTTTACCCCAGTCTATGGAGTATTTTGCTTCTTTTTCAGCTTCACGGACTTCAATCGTTATCTCAAAAATAAACGATGCGCCTTTGCCTTCCTCCGACTCAATCCAGATTTTACCGCCCATAAGCTCCACGATGTTTTTTGAAATGGCAAGTCCAAGACCGGTTCCTCCAAACTTCCGCGCTATGCTGCCGTCCGCCTGTTCAAAAGAAGTAAAGAGCCGCTTTTGCTGCTCAGACGAGATACCTATGCCGGTATCGGCCACCGTAATCCGCAAGCTGTTTTGTAACAAGCGGTCCATTGTTTCAGGCGTAATATCCTCTACAGAAAGGGTAATGCTTCCATTTTCCGGCGTAAATTTAACTGCGTTCGATAAAAGATTGGTAATTACCTGAGCAAGGCGTTGTTCATCAGAAACAATCCGTTTTGGTATAGTTCGATCGAGGTGAACGACAAGATTCTGCTGTTTCTCCTCAACCCTGAAATTCATAACGTTGGTTACTCTGAGGAGCATTTTCTCAAAATCAAAGTCAGAATACGACAATTCAAACTTGCCGGCTTCAATCTTAGACATATCAAGAATGTCATTGATAACACCCAGCAGATGTATTGACGCATCGTTAATTTTGCTGAGGCAGTATTCCATACGCTCTTTATCGTGGGATGCTTGCGCTATTGTCGTCATACCAATAATGGCGTTCATGGGAGTACGCATTTCATGACTCATCCGTGAAAGGAAGGTGCTTTTTGCCCGATTAGACTGCTCCGCAAGTTCTTTTGCGGCGATTAATTCTTCTTGTAAGCGGGATTTCTCGGTAATGTCTAACCCGATCATACCAATCCGATCATTATAGGACGTAGTTGTGAATACGGTAAATGAAAACATACGCTGCTGATTATCCTTCCGCCTTACCGGCAAATCTATCTGGAGATATCCCTCTTCGTATATTATTGGAAGGTAAGTTTTCTTGATAAGAAGGATTGTTTCATCGTCAAAAATGCAGTAAAGCCCGCCTTCCATAAGCTCTTTGTTTGAGTAGCCGGTAAGCATCGACGCCCCGCGGTTAAGGTATTCATACTCACCGGTAGACGTGATATAGGCAATATACTGAGGGGAACTGTTGACAATGTAAGACATGCGCACCAGCTGTTCTTCGGCTCTGTGGCGGATGATACTGCCTGCAATAGAGCTGACAATAAGGCGGAAGACTTGAAGATCACTTTCATCCCAAATACGCTCTTTTTGACATTCTTCAATGAAAAGAAGACCCCATAACGAATCGTAAATAAAAACCGGAATAATAACAGACGATTTTACTATTTCATCCTCAGACATTGTTGCCCCGGGCGCTTGATTACAATCATTACAAACATAGTACACATCGCCTCGGATTACAAAGCTGTCGTAAAGCAGTTGCCCCGGACCAAAATAAAAAGAATGTCCCAGCAGATTATTCCTTTGCCCTTCGTTATGCCATGTATATTCAAATACAATCTTTTGGTTTTCTGTATCTACCCGTGCAAGTTCTATCTTAGTTATCTGCAAAAACATGCCGAGCATCATCAATGTATTATCAATGATATCCGTCAGATTCTCAGATGAAACCAAGCTCTGCGAAATAGCCGATAAGAGCTTCTGTTGCTGCAAACGTTTTTTTATAACCGACTCCGCCTCTTTTAGGTCCGTAATATCTATCAAATGCTGTAAAACAGCTTGCCTGCCGTTAGGCCAATCAATAATTCCTGCCGCTGTACGGTAATACCGGTTCGTAATGGAATTGAACTGCTCGCAGATAATTGGCTCCATGCTTTCCGTATTGTTTTCTGACTTATTGCTCAGGAGTTGAGGGACGGGGCAGAAAGGGCATCGTTCGGTCATTCCTTTTTGCAATACTTTCCAGCAGATAGTGCCGATTACTTCATCATCAAAACCAAAGCCTTCTTTTACTTGCTTATTAAAAAAAAGCAATTCATCCGTCTCGGCATCAGTAATAACGATACAAGCGATTATCTCGTTGAGAATATACTGCAAAAAGGTAGTGGAAGTGGCAGACTGTTCTATCTTTTGCAGCATGGCATTTATAGAACTAGCCAGCAACCGTAATTCGCTGTTGATGATATAATCATCTGCAACAATTTGTTTGTCGGAGTGTACTTGATAAATATCATTGATAAGCCGCTCTATAGGTCTTATGAAGTAGCGAGCTATAACAAGATAAAGAACAAGAGCAAAGATTATAAAGCCGCCTATCAATGCAACCATTATAGCATTGAGGGTTTTCTGCACATTGCTAGAGTAAAACCTTGTGCTGCTCGTCTGTAAAAAAATAGGGTTGCCGAAAACATCGGATAAAGGAATGGGATGTATCGAAGGTAAAAAGGACTTTTCATTGGCACTTTGCTCAAGCTCTTGGCTAAGCTTAAAATACATATCAGGGCGACCGGTAATATACTGCAAATACTCATTGCTAAGAACAGTAATAAACATTAAAGTGCCTGAAGGTTCATCTGCGATCGTTTGTATCACCGGCATAATGCTGAAAAAATACGGCACCGTACTGTAAAACACTATACCCGAATACGTTTCCTTTTTTTTTGATATTTCCAGCGCACGGTAGCGCTTTAAGGCTTCATCTGAAAAAGGGATGAAATATTCAAAGAAGCCTGCGGGAATAGTAAGCGGCTGCCGCCGTATAAAATCATACCCTTCGGCATAGACTGTGTTTCCTTGCGTATCGTTTATTAAAATAAAGTTCAGGTTGTACATCTGCGCAGGAGAGTTGCCTCTCCACGCCGTATCAATAAATTCCGGATATTCGCCTTTAATAAAGCGCACGGTATCCACCCAGATTGCTATATCTTCTGTATGGATAGAAATACGGCGCTGCTCGGATTCAAAAAGCCGCTTTATCACGCTTTGTTGGCTATACGCCAGCTCTTTTTCTGATTGCAAGAGCGTATCAGGGATAATAAATTGGGAAACAGCGATAAAAACAGTGCTAAAGAGCAATAGTCCTGTGATAAGTATTATCATAATAGAAGCACGTAGAGAAAGAGCTTTTTTTGTTATCATATCCAACCTAGCCTGCTCTTTATGCTAAAGATTTTTTTTCTTCTAGCTTCTCTCCTTTTAGAGAAGAGTCCGGCGTGTGTTACAACACTAATAAATCGCAGGAAACATAGAGAAGCCTGTTGGGAAACATGCTTGCTTTTATTTACCATGGCAATCCCTTATTCTAATGAGCATTAGTAAAGATAGTATCTTTTCTTGATTGATTTGTCAAATAGAGGAAAAAGATCAGACTTCAGGCCGCTTCTTTCAAGTAAAA
>JAITAM010000138.1 GCA_031284085.1 Spirochaetaceae bacterium | reverse complement strand
TAGTAAATGGGGCAAAACATCGTAACCAGCCGGAACGTTATATGCAATTGAGGTCAAACATAATTTGGATGATTTACAAAAAAACAACAGTAAAATATTTTAGCCCTGCCGTTGCACCGCGCCTCCATGACGCGGGGATTTTCTTAGGATATTTCAGGCACCGTATCTACTAACTCTTTAATAGAAGGATCTACTTCATAAAGATTGTTAAGCAGTCGTTCAAGGGTTATTGTCCCCATAGCTTGTTTTATAGCCTGTGCAATTTCTTCACAAGGTTGTGAAAGCAATGCGTGAATATTTTTACCGATGAAGCAGGCAGATGAAGGATTCGGGTGAAGCCCAACCAATTCATGTAACGCGGTCGTATCCACAGCGGAATAAACATCAAAAAAGGTAATGTCCTCAGGTTTCATTTTAAGAACCATGCCGCCAGAACCTCTTGAAATATCAATAATTCCGGCTTTTTTCAAATTGCCCAAGACTTTACGAACTTCAACAGGATTAGCCCCAATACTTTCCGCAAGCACAGAACCGGTTATTTTCCGATGCGGCGCGTATACTGCAATCGCCAGAAGCGCGTGTATCGCGGTTGAGCAGCGTGTACTTATTCGCATAAAATACCCCCTGACTTAGGGTATACCAAAAAAACAGGCAAAGTTCTAGTCGAAAAGGGTTAAATTCCGATGTTGGTATTGACGCTAGATCCAATAAAGGGTATTTTATGATATAGGTTTTTAACCTATATCACGATTTAAGGAGATTATTGTGGAACAAACACAGAATACGGAACCTAGTCCGACTGTAATCGCAATTAACGGCAGCCCTCGCGTGGGCTGGAACACTCACATTCTTGTTGAGGAAGCCCTAAAGGGAGCTGCATCCAAGGGTGCAAAGACGGAAATGTTCAACCTCTACGAGCTTGACTTCAAGGGCTGCATAAGCTGTTTTGAGTGCAAACGGAAAGGAGGTTCCAGTATGGGCCGCTGCGCCGTCAGCGATGATTTACGCCCTGTTTTGGATAAAATTGATTCCTGCAACGGTCTTATCATAGGTTCTCCGATCTATTTGTTCGAGGTAACAGCCGCTGTCCGGGCCTTTTTTGAGCGTCTTATTTTCCAGTACCTAACTTATCGAAGCGACGGGAGTTTCCTTTTTAAGGGAAAGCTAAAATCTCTCTTCATCTACACCATGAATGTGCCGGAATCCGCGTTAGCGCAAGTTGGTTACTTGGAAAAATTCAAGGCTTATCAGACTATGCTCACCCGCTTGGGACATTCCACTTACATGACTTCCACCGAAACGCTTGCAACCAATGATTATGACAAATACGAAATGAGTATGTTTAACGGACAGGAGCGGGCAAAACGGAGAGCGGACATCTTTCCTCTGGATCGTAAAAAAGCTTTCAATTTGGGAGCGGAACTTCTGACTATAGAGTAAAGAAGGCTGATATATCTGGCCTAAAGCTGAAGTTACCAGCCAGCTTTATGGTAACGCAAAAGCAGCGGGAGTAAACAAATTTGGTTTGGTAGAACTTCACAGAACCTTCGTAGAAATAAATAAGCCGGGGCTTTGCACCCCGGCTCTTTGCCGTTTTTAGATCCCGGCTCTTCACAATCAACGTTAATTAAAACTTTGCTATAGGAATAAAACTCTCAGGCTTAAGAGAAGCGCCGCCGACTAAAGCGCCGTCTATGTTTTCTTTTGCCATAAGGGCAGATACATTATCCGGCTTCACCGAACCGCCGTATTGAATAATGATAGCAGCCGCTTCTTGCGGACCATAGAGACGCCCTATGACGCCGCGGATAGAAGCATGGATAGCATCGGCATCTTCCGGTGTGGCCGTCTTGCCTGTGCCTATTGCCCAAACCGGCTCATAGGCAATAACCACACTGCTCAAGTCTTTTGCCCCTACACCGGCAAGACCCGCGCTCACCTGCTGCTCGCACACTTTTTCCGCTTGTCCCGCTTCCCGTTCTTCCAAAAGCTCTCCAACACAGAGAATGACTTCTAGTCCATGTTTTAAGGCAAGGTGTACCTTTTTGTTGATCAAGGCGTCATTCTCAAGGTAGTTATGGCGGCGTTCACTGTGTCCCAAAATAACCGTCTTTACCCCAAGCTCTTTAAGCTGCAAGACCGATACTTCGCCGGTGTGCGCCCCTTGTTCCTCAGGCGCCATGTTCTGCGCTCCAAGCCGGATATTGCTGCCTTTAATAACGCCGGCTACCGTTTCTATCAACGTGAAACTCGGCGCTACAAGGTATTTGTGAGTCCCCTCTTGTAAACCGGCAACCAAGGCTTTGGCAAGAGCCGCCGCCTCTTCCTTTGTCTTGTGCATCTTCCAATTGCCGGCAATGTAATATTGTCTACTCATTGTGTTCTTAACAGGCTAAAACCTGCCTCCTTTTACCTTTAGTTTTTGCTCCGGCATACTTCAATGCCCGGCAGTTTTTTACCTTCAAGCAGCTCCAAAGAAGCGCCGCCGCCGGTAGAAACATGGCTCATTTTTGGAGCGAGAGAGAATTTGTTCACGGCAGCAACCGAATCCCCGCCGCCTACCACAGTAATAGTACCTTTACCAGTTGCTTCGGCAACCAGCTTGGCGAGCTCTTCAGTGCCTTTGGCAAAAGCATCAAACTCAAAGACACCGACCGGCCCGTTCCATACTATGGTTTTTGCGGTGGACAGAACCTGAGCGTATTGAGAGAGTGTTTTTGGCCCTACATCAAGCCCAATAAGATTATCAGGCAGGCAAGCGCCGTCAACGGCTACCGGCACGGCTTGAGCATCAAATGTTTCCGCACCGAGATGGTCAACCGGCAAAACAATCTTAACGCCGGCAGTTTTGGCTGCATCAAGAATACGCCGCGCCGTATCGATCTGATCCTCTTCAAACAAGGATTTGCCTATGCTGTGTCCTTGCACCTTGAGGAAGGTGTAGGCCATACCGCCGCCTATGATGAGGGCCGATGCGTTTTTCAACAAACTTTCCAGCACGGCTATTTTTGACGATACTTTTGCACCGCCTATGATGGCGACAAGCGGTTTTACCGGGTTGGTAACTATCGGCTCCAAGTATTTGACCTCTTTTTCCATGAGGAACCCGGCAACCGAAACCGGCACAAACTTGGCAATACTTGCGGTAGAGGCATGATCGCGGTGTGCGGTGCCAAAAGCATCGTTGACGAAAATGTCTCCGTAGCCTGCCAGCTCTTTTGCCAGTTTATCTCGGTCGGCAGCCTCTTTCGCCGTTTCTTCTTTGTGGAAGCGGGTATTTTCCAGCATAATAATAGAGCCTTCAGGCTGGGACTCTATAAACGCCTTTTTCCCGTAACAGCCGTCTTCTCCTGCAAAGATAACCGGCTTGCCCAGCTTGGCGCTGAGGTACTCCGCCACTGGTTTTATCCGGTGTTTTCCTGCAATATAAGCGGCTTGGTCAAAGGGTTTTCCCGATTTTGCCGCCTTATCTTGCGCTTTTTGAGCATCTTTAGCAGGGTCTCCCAGATGAGACATCAGGGTCAAGGTTTTGACGCCATGCTCTAAGATGTAAGTAATAGTGGGAATTGCGGCTACGATTCGAGTGTCGTCTTGAACGGCGCCGTCCTTCATGGGTACATTAAAATCGACCCGCATAATAACCCGTTTACCGTTAAGGTCGATGTCCCGCACAGTCTTTATCATAATTTCCTCCGTATAAATAAATTGTACTAACAAGTACAGTAAAACCAAAAACCTAAAAAGTCAACAGGCACAGCCTGAGGTCTCAGCCACAGGCTGTTTCACGCCAGCGTGTTCCTAAGGTTCTTGTATCGGAGGCGGGCGTACGGCTTTTCAGCCGCAGGCTGTTTCAAAGGTTCTTGTATCGGGAAAGGTGTACGGCTTTTTGCCTGCAAGAAGCGGGATGAGGTCTGACC
>JAITAM010000118.1 GCA_031284085.1 Spirochaetaceae bacterium | reverse complement strand
AGAAGCGAAGCTAACCATTAAGAAGCTTCCGGTGAACTATAAGCAAGGCAGGTTAGGCATTATACTGTGTACCGTTCCCGGCGCAGAAGCGAAGCTAACCATTAAAAAGCTTCTGGTGAACTATAAGCAAGGCAGGTTAGGCACTATACCGTGTACCGTTCCCGGCACAGAAGCGAAGCTAACCATTAAGAAGCTTCCGGTGAACTATAAGCAAGGCAGCTCAGGCATTATAGCGTGTACCGTTCCCGGCGCAGAAGCGAAGCTAACCATTAAGAAGCTTCCGGCAGGCTATAAGCAAGGCAGGTTAGGCATTATACCGTGTGTCGTTCCCAGCACAGAAGCGAGGCTAACACTTAAAAAGCTTCCGGTGAACTCTAAGCAAGGCAGCTCAGGCATTATACCGTGTACCGTTCCCAGCACAGAAGCGAAGCTAACCATTAAGAAGCTTCCAGTGAACTATAAGCAAGGCAGCTCAGGCATTATACCGTGTACCGTTCCCGGCGCAGAAGCGAAGCTAACCATTAAAAAGCTTCCAGCAGACTATAAGCAAGGCAGGTTAGGCATTATACTGTGTACCGTTCCCGGCGCAGAAGCGAGGCTAACCATTAAGAAGCTTCCAGTGAACTATAAGCAAGGCAGGTTAGGCATTATACCGTGTACCGTTCCCGGCGCAAGAGTAAAGCTAACCATTAAGAAGCTTCCGGCAGGCTATAAGCAAGGCAGGTTAGACCTCACAGGCCACAAGCCAGCTTGTTCCAGTAGGTGCAAGCTGTTTCAACGTTCCGGCGCTGGTATCAAGGGGCAGCGCATGACTCTTCGTTTGATAGAAGCAGGCGGAAGCCTAAAATGCAGCCTGAGATATGCCTCCAACCTTAACAGCTGCACTCAACCTATATCAAACTCTGACAGAAGCGGGAAAAGTACGGCATTATTGCAGCAGGGAATTTCAGGAAGCGCTATTGGCACAGTGTCCACAGGTTAGGCAGAGCATGAGCGGAAAAAGGAAACTGTGCAGGCCTTAGCCTGTGCGGAAAGTTTTTTCAAGAGGTTAAAAGGAGATAGGATTAACAAACTTTAATGCAGTTTAACCGATTGTCCATCGCACTGAGGGAATTCCACCTCCGATTCCGCTCAAGGTTTTCAAACACCCCTTTATCTCTTCATATAAAGCAAATAACATTTCTCTGCAGCTTACCCTATTCACAAATCTCTAAAACCTGTTATACTGTATATATGGGTATTTTCGAGCGTTTAGGAAGAGTTATTAAAAGCTACCTCAGTGATGAGGACTCCGATAATATAGGAAAAAAATCGGGAAGCGAGCATTTTGAGGATACTGATTTGAAAACCGCATTCAGTGAATTGGATGATTACCTCAGTGCCGGTCCACAAGAACGTATAAGAAATACACAGCGTGAATATAGCCAAAAAACCCAATCAAAACCATGGTATACTACAGAACAAACTGTACCTGAAGCTTTGGTTGAGGATTTTGCTGAATTAGGGCTTCCGGTTGGAGCATCCGCCAGTGAGTGCAAGACAGCCCATAAACGCTTGCTCAAGATTTACCACCCTGACCGCCATGCAGGACACAATGAAAATATAAAAATAGCAACTGAAAAATCGGCGCGGATAAATGCCGCTTATGACCGTATCGAAAAATGGCGACAGAGTGGGCAAACAGAATCGGCAATCTAATCGTGCCGCTGTGGATACTGTATCCACAGCTCTAAAGACTAAGACTGTGCCAACTAATAAAAGAGTTTTAGCGTGGGGAAATATTACAAGAGGGGAGGTCAGAAACCTTTAGCCGCGTGCTTCACTTTAGGTTTCTATCTAATTATTTATGACAAGAATAGCGTGTATTGGAAGTGGGAATATGGGCTGCGCTCTTATGAAAGCTGCCGTTCCAGTGGTAGGCGGCGGACATATAGGTTTTAGCGATTGCGATCACGGTAAAGCAGAGCAAGCTGCGCAGTCCATCGGAGGATTCGTATATCTCCATAATACCGATGCCGTCAGTGATAGCGATTTTGTTTTCTTGGCGGTAAAGCCGCAAGTGTTGGAGAATGTGCTAATTGAAATTACGCCCGCGCTTCAAAGCAGACTTTCGACAAGAGACCCTGTCATCCTTGTTTCAATGGCGGCAGGCTGGTCAATAGATAAGATTCAGAGAACGCTCGGTATTGCGGTTCCTTCGTCGACCTTTCCCGAATTCTCTAATCTTCAGGCCTACCGCCAGCCTGTTATTCGTATTATGCCAAATACGCCGGCGCTCATAGGACAAGGCATAATAGCCATAACGGCTGCAAAAGAAGTGCCTTCAGAACGTATTGACGCATTGCAGAAAATCTTAGCCTTAGCCGGCATCGTAGACAGAGTTGATGAAACTATTCTTGATGCAGTTACCGCTCTTTCCGGCTCAGGGCCTGCGTATGTCTATCTGTTTATAGAAGCTTTAGCCGATGGCGGCGTTTTAGCCGGCCTTTCCCATGAAAAAGCTCTGCGTTATGCGGTACAAACAGTGCTTGGCTCTGCAATGATGGTTAAAGAAACCGCAGCTCATCCGGCTCTGCTCAAAAACATGGTCGCTTCGCCGGGCGGAACCACTATAGCAGGACTTGCCGTTCTAGAAAAAGGTGCGCTGCGGGGAACGATCATGGCTGCGGTAGAGGCGGCGCTAAAAAGAGCGAAAGAGTTGAGCTGAACGTACCGCCTCGCGGGTAGCGGAATTGCTTCGCGCTTTTTGGTACGTTCAGCAAGACGAAAGAGCCGGCAGCGCCTACGGCATACCATTTCTATCGTCCTTACAAAACTTTTTACCGTAATACCTTGTAAAACACAGGCTGTCCCGGCTCTGTGTACACTTCAAAAACAGCTTCATAAGCGCTCTTATACAAAGGCTCAATCGGCTTGTAAGAAAAAGATTCAGGCGCGGCTTTTTTCTTGCCGACAACCGGCTCCAAAAGACCTGCACCCGCAGTTGTATGCACCTGAACTATCTCCGGTGCGCACTCAGGCGTAGTGTATGAATAGAGACCTATCATATCGCTATCATAGGTAAAAAGAGACACACAGGCGCTTGTCCCAGCAGGCAGCGTGATATAAATACCAGTATTGATCACCGAACGTATCCGGTTCAGCAGGTCCTGCGGCAACTGGGTAAGTGCAGAATACTGATCGGGTACTACAAGGGTAAACAATTCCCCGCGCCCGACAGTGTCGCGCAGGAATATACTCCCATGAAAACCACCATGACCGGCATTGATAAAAGACCATGAAGCGTTGTTCCTATGCTCAAGAAGAGGGAAGGACGTGTTGACGGCGGAACGGCGGTGAACCATGCCCTGTCCGGGAAGGCGTGAAATGTGGTACTCATCAGCGTATAAATGCCGCCCTCGGTACCGTATTGACGTGAGCGCCTCAATCCCTCTCTTCTCGGCAAGCGCTCCTAGCATGAAACCGGAACTGACAATAGCTTTGCCGCCTTTATTCAAAAAGGCAGTGAGCTTAGAAATAATATCCGGATCATGGAGCGCCTGCGCCGTCAAAAACACCGTATTACCTTCAGGAAAATCCGGCGTAGGTTCAAAAGGAATACCAATCATCCCAAGGTAATCCTCAAGGTGGTCCTCTCCTTGCGCATTGTAGGGAAGATAAACCGGGAAGCCGGTCGGCGGGCCGCTCTTCGCCATGATTGTCTCAATTTCCTGCAGTTGAAAGCCTAAGGGCGTTACCAGTTTATTGTTATACAAAAGGGACCACGAAAAAAGCATAATCTCAGAAGGCTTGGAGAAAGCGGTCAAATAAGCTTGTTCAAGGTAACAATCTATGGGGTAACATTCGTAAGCATCGAGCCAGCCGCCGCCGTTGCGCTGCGGCGCCGTGTTCTCCATATAACGCATAATGGAATAGCTCAAATAGCGGGGCAAATGCTGGTCGGTATGCGACTCGTGCCGCGTTTCCGTGCCTGTGTAGATGCGGTCAAACATATCCTTTTGCATCTTGAGGTTGTAGCCGGTTTCTTGATAGCTTTCCATCCAATTCGGGTATTTAATCGTGATTTTTATCGCCGGGTTCACGGCTTTTGCCGGCTTTATAACCAGATTTTCAGAGACCTCCCGCATTTTTTCGAGCCGAAACTCCTCCCATGAGCGATCGCCCTTTTCTTTTTGACAATCCTCACAGGTGCATTGAGTAAAAAAGAAATCATCAATAATGAATTCATCAAACTGTG
This sequence comes from Spirochaetaceae bacterium, assembly GCA_031284085.1. GTDB lineage: Bacteria > Spirochaetota > Spirochaetia > Treponematales > Breznakiellaceae > BOBG01. The sequence continues at coordinate 2,820 of JAITAM010000118.1, read as the reverse complement.
CGGCAGTTTCTTCGACCATTTTTATTAAATGCTCGCGCATAAGTGGATTGGTGTAGCAAAACGTATTAAAGAGCCGCTGGCGTTTTTTGTCGTTTTTGTCTAAATCACGCGTAATTGTGGTGATGCCGCCTGCCACCGCAATTCCATGTTCCGCAAAGACCCGTTTGCACAGAGCAATCTGGCTGCGCGAGGCAAGCTCATCCCGAAATGCTTCGAGGTACACTTTGTCCACACCGATATACTTCTGAAAAAAACCGATCTGTTCTCGTAGTTCAGCTTCGGTTACCCGTGCCGCCCAATGAGCGGTACAGTACACAACTTTTGTCATAAAGACCTCCACGAATCATCCTAACACAAACAACAAAGAATTAACAGTAGAAACAAAACTTTTGCAGGCATGGCCTGTTTCTAAGCAGCCATAGGCTGTTTCAAAGGTTGTTGGTGTCGGGAGTAGAAGTACGGCTTTTTGCCTGAAAGGAAAAGGATGAGGTCTGACCTGTTGTTCCAAACGTTCGCAGGCACGGCCTGTTTCTAAGGTTCTTATATCGGGAATGGAGTACGACTCTTCGTCTGAAAGAAGCAGGCTTTGGCTTGAGGTCTGACCTGTTTTGGCTTGAGGTCTGAGACCCGCTGGCGGGTTGAAACAGACTGATCTGTTCTATATACTTACCAATTATGACTATAAGAATGGATCAATTAGTAAGAGCAATAAGCTCTGCCCTTGATATAGTTGAAGGGGAACTACTTGGAGCAAGCACTCATCACGGCAAGCGAATTGCAGTGCTGTCCGCCGCTATGGGAAGAAAACTTGGAATGGATGAACAATCCTTGTCGGCACTGGTTACCTGCGCCCTTTTCCATGACAGCGCACTTACAGAGTATATTCTTGCAGAAAAAGAAGGTTCCAATCCGGCTCTGAAACTGCACTGCGAGGCAGGACAGCGTAACGTAGAAGATTTGCTTTACCATGTTAATATAGAAGGTTTCGTCCTTTATCACCACGAACAGGCGGATGGGTTAGGTATCTTTGGCAAGAAAGAGGGGGAATTCCCGGAAGAGGCCGCTCTTATTGCTATTGCCGACAGATTGGATGTTGTCCACCACTTCCAAAGAGTCCCCTTTGACTATCTACCTGAAATACGAGACGAGATTATGAGGGAAACGGGGACTCGATTTACCCGCAAGGCAGCGCAGGCTATGCTTGATATTTTGACGGAGGATATGCTTGCCTCTTTGCAAGATGAGCGGATCGCAGCGACTGCCCATGAAATGATTCCAATCTGGACTGCCGATGCTGAAGATAGGGCGCTTTTCCGCCTTGCCGAACTTAGCGCGCAGATCATTGATTATAAATCAATCTTTACCAAGCGCCATTCCGAAGAAATCGCACGGCGCGCCCTGCTTATGGGAAAGTACTATGGATACAATAAGGACGAACAAATGGAGTTGTACCTTGCCGCAGCCTTTCACGATATAGGGAAGCTCGCCGTCCCGTCAGCAATCCTCGAGAAGCCCGGCAAGCTTGACGATCAGGAATTCGCAATTATGAAGGATCATGTGCGAAAGACCTATGAGATACTCAAAGACATAAAGGGCTTTGAATATATTTGTACCATAGCATCAGCCCACCATGAGAAGCTTGACGGCAGCGGCTATCCTTTTGCGAAAAAGGCGGAGGAACTTGACTTCAACGCCCGCTTGTTAGCTTGTATTGATATATATCAGGCGGTATGCGAAGCCCGCCCTTATCATGCCGAGCGCACCCATGAACAGACCACTCCGATACTCTACGATATGGCAGAAAAAGGCTTTATTGATAAAGCAATCGTCAGCGACCTCGATACAGTAATGCACGACTATGCAAAGGCGGCTAATCTACCCACTCAAATCTGAGATGCTCGGCGCTAGTATCGGAAGCGGCAGGCCAGCCTGCCGCTGAGACCTCTAAGCCAAAAACAGCCTGCGGCTGCTTGAATATACATTAAAGGTTATATATCATAGAGTAAAGTTTATAAGTCTTAAGGAATAGAAAGTGAATATGTTTTTAATCTTTGTAGGAAAAGTGTTTGACTCCCTCCCTCCCTCCTGCTGTAAAGCGTATGTTGCAGCCTGTTATTCTTCAACATTTTACAGAAAGGAGTATCTATGAAAATCGGCGCTAAGTTGGTAACCACCATTAGCATTATCAATCTCATCGGTATCGGCATCCTCGCAGGCGTTACCCTGTTCCAATCGCAGCGGGAAATCGTCCGCCTTGCTGATGAACAGGCACAAAGCATTGCGACACAAAGCACTGAACAAATAAGAAACTGGCTTAACGAATATATGGACATAGCAAGAACCCTCGCCATGATAATGGAAGGCTATAAGGAAACACCGGTCGAAGAGCGCCGCAGTCAATTCAATGATATGATGAAACAGGTACTCATCAGAACCTCCGGATTAGCCAATGTGTATTCCCACTGGGCGCCTGATGCCCTTGACGGCATGGATGCGGACTATGCAAACACCCCCGGCACCGATGAGTCAGGACGGTATAATTCGAGCTGGATCGAAGTTACGGAAACCCATGAAGTTATTCTGACGAAGGTGGACTTTGATTGGAATACGGTTGTGCAGTTGACTATAACCGGCGATTATATGCTTGAGCCTTCCATATATCCGATAGCGGGAAAAAACTATTTAACGGCAAGTTTTGGCCTTCCCATAAAAGAGAACGGCAGGATTATAGGGTATGCAGGAGGCAGCATCGATCTATCAACCATGCAGGCCATAACCAATGGACTTAAACCGTTTGGAGACGGCCATACGCTGGTGTTT
>JAITAM010000089.1 GCA_031284085.1 Spirochaetaceae bacterium | reverse complement strand
AAACAAGAAATATAGATTATAAAATCCAGTCTAGCCTGCTGCGCCCTGCGGCCTTATCGTTCTGTTTTGGCTATGGCGCAGATACGGCTTGCCATTTTTTCAAGCGGCACTTGCTCCATAACATGCCCCAATTCAAAAGCAACACGCGGCATCCCATACACAACACATGAAGCTTCATCCTGCCCCAAGGTAATACCGCCCTCTTGGTAAATAAGCCCAAGGTTTGCCGCACCGTCCTTACCCATGCCGGTCATAATCACACCAAGCACATGATTAGTATAAGCCTTTGCTACCGATTCAAAAAGCACATCCGCTGATGGTCTGTGTCCACTCACCACAGGATCATCGGATAGGTGTACCACAGCCGCAAGCGCTCGCTTTTCAACAACGAGGTGCTTGTTGCCTTGTGCAATGATGATACGCCCCGGTTTAATAATATCCCCCTCTTCAGCTTCTTTCACTTCAAGAGGGCATATCCTATCCAAACTCCGTGCAAACTCAAAGGTAAAACCCGGCGGCATGTGCTGGACTACCACAATGGGTACGTTCAGATCGTTATCGAGCCGCGAAAATATATGCCGCAGCGAATCAGGCCCGCCCGTAGAAATACCTATGGCGATAATCTCTATTTTTCCCGGCTTCCGATAGGGTTCAGGAGCTTTAGCAGGTTGTTTAGGTTCTATATGGAATAAATTGGTAGTAAAATTAGACTGTTGAGCTGAAACCGTCGTGTTTACAGGAGTACTCAGGCTATCCTGTATATGTTCCGTATTTTTAATACTCTCTTTAGTATAATCTATAACAGGCGCCCTTTTCCCTGTTGTTTTCCGGTATTGTGTACCGTAAGCAAGAAGCATACTGGTCAAAGAATCTTTTATGCTATACAGATCGGCAGAGGAAGTATCAGAAGGTTTATGAATAAAGTCGCTTGCACCCAAAGCAAGAGCTTCCATCGTTATTTGAGCGCCGCGGCTTGCAGTTGAAGAAAGAATAACAACCGGTATTTTTATATCCAATTCTTTGCGTTTTTTAAGAAATTCAATACCATTCATCTCCGGCATTTCAAGATCAAGGACTATGACATCAGGATTCACACGCGCTATTTTATTCAGCGCAAATCGTCCATTCATAGCCCGATCCCCTACAACTAAACCGGGAGTTCCCTCTATCATCTTTGCTATAATGCCTCGCATTAAAGCAGAATCATCAACAATTAAAACAGAAATTTCGTCAGCCATAAAAAAATCCTTTAGAATTAGTACTCTCCAGAGTACCATTATAAAATTATTGCAACTAATAAAATATTAGACTGATTTTCGGTAGAAAGTCGCCCATTGTGTTTTTACAAATTCAAATGGTGTATTCATACCGAAAAGCGACTCGGAGTGGCCAATAAATAAAAATGATTTGGGCGTCATTACATCCCAAAAGCGTCTTATAACGGCAACTTGTGCGGCATCATCAAAATAAATAATAACGTTTCGGCAAAATACAATGTCGATATTCCGAAACCCTGAATCATTATTCAAGTTATGATAATCAAAACGTATTTTCGACTTAATATCACTATGAATCTGATAGCCGCCGCTTACTCTATTAAAATATTTTTTAAGATAGTAGTCCGGGATTCCCTCAATATGATTATCGCTGTAAAATCCGGTCTCTCCTATCATAAGACATTTGAGGCTTAAATCACTGGCGATAATATCAAATTTCCACGGAAAAGGCAAAGCTTCACTCAAAACCATAGCGATACTATAAGGCTCCTCTCCGGTAGAACAACCGGCGCTCCAGATTTTTATAGAATCATTACCGGTATTCTTTTTTACTCTCATCAGTTCCGGCACTATGTATTTTTCAAGCGCATCAAAGTGCGCCTGATTACGAAAGAATCGGGTTAAGTTAGTCGTTACCGAATCAAGAAAGTCTTTAAGCGTCTCTTTGTCATGGGTTATTAGGTTGTAGTAGATCTTTACTGAATCAAGGCGTCTATCCCGCAGCTGCTCACGAAGCCGGCTTTCCAATATTGAACGATTAGTCTGTGTGAAATGAATGCCACTCTCTTTATAGATGAGCGCGCGATACTGCTCAAAATCAGTATCGTTAAGAAATAAAAGATCCGACATACCGCAATTATATGAAACAGACTCGACACTGTCAACCAAGACTAAGATGACTGCCGGCTTCTATCAGCCTCAGCCTGAACCGCTCTTCCCCTTAACGCTCTAGCTTTTGTTTATCAAAAAGTATACATTTTTCTTATGGTTGATCGCATTACTGAATTGGAAAATCTCATTGTTGATTATCAGGCATCGTATTACAACGGCGAGGCCGAAATAAGCGATGCTGAGTTTGACGCTTTGTGGGATGAGCTGCGCCGCCTTTCTCCTGAAAGCCCTGTATTGCATACAATAGGCATCGACGCCACCGAAGGGTTTCCCAAAGTCCGCCACCTAATCCCTATGGGCAGTCAAGAGAAGTGCAGTTGTGCGCAGGAATTCCGTAACTGGGCGCAGAAATTGCCACTCTCAACGTTTGTCGTGCAGCATAAGCTCGATGGGGCAAGCCTTGAATTGCAGTACGAAGAGGGAGTATTGGTGCGGGCAGTTACTCGCGGCGACGGAATCGTAGGCGACGATATTACTCCCAATGCACGTAAGATGAGTGGCGTCTTAGACCGCCTTGACACGCCTTTTTCAGGCGGAGTGCGCGGCGAGGTAGTTATGAGCCGTGCGCTCTGGCAGGAAAAATACTCGGATAAAGCTAATTGCCGAAACGCCGCGAATGGACTTATGCGGCGCAAAGACGGCGGCGGGTGCGAAGACCTTTGCGTGATATGCTATGACGTTTCTTGCGCCGGCAATGACGGTTTTTTCCCTACGGAACAAGAGAAGATCAAGTGGCTTGCCGCACGGGGCTTTAGCGTAATAGAAACCATAGAGCTTTCAGATGTTGAGGCGGTGATACAATTCCACCAAAGCGTAGTGGAGAGGCGGAACGATATTCCAGTCGATATTGACGGCTTGGTGGTGAAGGATCCTTTAAGCGATATGACCGATCTGCGGCGCGCTAAGCCGGAGCGGCAAATTGCATTTAAGTTCGAGCCTGAGCGAGCGGTTACGATACTCAGGGCCGTTGAATGGAACGAGAGCGGCGCTACCTATACGCCCATAGGCATCGTTGATCCGGTGCGCCTTGCCGGCACGACTGTGCAACGGGCAAGCCTTAACAACCCCGACAAAGTGCGTACTTTGGGGATAAAAATCGGTTCTGCAGTTGTTGTGGTTAAGCGCGGTGAGATCATTCCTAAAATTGAAAGCCTAGCTCCCACGCCTCAATGTGACGAAGACGTTAATAATCTCGACAAAGATGCTAAAAGAGTGGATTTTGGAGGCAGCGGCGAGGGGCAGCAGGAGATTATCTTTCCTGTTCAGTGCGGCGCTTGCGGCACACTCCTTGTTGATACCGGAACGCGGCTCTATTGCCCAAACAGCGCCTGTCCCAAGCTCGCTTTACACCGCCTGCAAAAATGGGTCAACGTGCTTGATATTAAGGATTTAGGCGACAAATTGCTCAAACAGCTTTTTTCTGCCGGCCGTGTCTGTAAAATAGCCGATTTATACACGCTCGGCGCAGCAGAGTTGGCCGAATTTGAGCGCATGGGCGAAAAGTCGGCGCAAAAAGTCGTCCGGCACATACAAAGGCCGCGCTCTTTAACGCTTGCCGCTTTTATCAGCGCCTTTGATGTGGAAGGAATTGGCATGGGTATCATGGAAAAAATAACCAGCGCCGATTTTGATACTCTTGAGGCTTTGCAAGCGGCGGACGTGCAGGCCCTTGCCGGCATCTACGGCATTGGGGACATTACCGCACAGGCTATAGTCAAAGGGCTTAAAGAAGTTGGCGCCGATATACAGGCCGTGCTTGCCACCGGCGCCATCAGCATAGCCTTGCCACCCGATACACAAAGCCTGCCTTTGCGCGGGCTTTCCTTTTGTTTTACCGGGGAACTCAAGAGCATAAAACGCAATCAAGCGGAGGAAAAGGTAAAGCAGCGCGGCGGGTCCGCCAAGTCTTCGGTAACCAAAGACCTCTCGTATTTGGTTACTAATGATCCGGACTCAAACTCTGCTAAAAATAAAAGAGCTTTGAAACTCGGTATCCGAGTCATCAATGAAGCGGAATTCTTGCAGTTGATTAACTCAAGCGCGGCCTGCTAAACTTCGGTATTGTATCGAGGGTGGGTGCACGGCTTTTTGCAGGCCAGAAAGCGACTGTTTCCGTCTGCCTCTTGCAGATGAAGGGTCGTACGCCGCTTTCGATAACAACGCCGGAACGGAAAAACAGCCTATGACTGAAGGAGTTTTTATGGATTTACCACGATGGAACCTTGATTCTATTTATCCATCATTTGATTCGCCTGAATATCGCAGGGATATTCAGCTTTTACAGGAGCGCATCTCGGTCTTAAAAAGGCTGGTAGAAGAGGGCGCATCTTCTTTTCAGGAGAATTTAGGTGGTTCTCTGGTGCAGCTGATCCGTGCATGGGAGGCTGCGTCTGATACCGCAGAAAATCTTGATGCGTATGCACAGGCCGTGTATACCGCCGACACCCACAATGAACGGGCATTGAAAGAAATTAACGGTATAGAGACGCTCTGTCTGCCCTTAAAGCAGGCTGTAACAGGATTGCAGCAGCTTTTATATAAGCATGGTGAGTCGCTTTTGCCACTTCTCGCTGCGCATAAAGACTATCAGAGCTACCAGTTCTTTGTTCAGGAGGCGCTTGTCAAGGCCGCCCACCAGATGCCGCAGGCTGAGGAAGATTTGGCCTCGGACCTTGCCCGTTCCGGTGCCGATGCGTGGTCTAGGCTTCACGAGGCGATTACGTCAAACCTCTCCGTGCTTTGGGATAGCGCAAGCGGTGAGACAAAGACGGTCAGTGCGCTGCGAGCACTTGCCTTTAGCCCTGACCGGACAGTTCGGGAACGTGCCTATAAAGCGGAGCTTGAGGCATGGCAGTCCGTGGAACTGCCGTTGGCAGCTTGTTTGAATGGGGTGAAGGGCTGGTCGATCAGTCTTGACACACGGCGCGGTTGGAAAACGGTCTTGGAGAAGTCTGCATTTCAGAACCGGCTTGCGCCTGAAACTCTCGATGCGCTCATCGCTACCATAGAGGAACATCTTCCGCTCTTCCGTGAGTATCTGCATAGTAAGGCCCGAATTCTCGGGCTTCCAGTTTGTACATTTTATGATTTATTTGCGCCGCTTAGCCTTACATCAGCAGCCCAGAAGCGCTCATGGACATGGGAAGAGAGCACCGCCTTTATTGTTAAGCAGTTCAGCGATTTTGATCTGGACTTCGGAGCTTTTGCCAAACAGGCTTTTGATTCAAACTGGATAGACTCAGGCGGACGGCCGGCTAAGGTCGGCGGCGCTTACTGCACCGGCTTTCCGCTTAAAGGCGAGTCGCGTATTCTCTGCAATTTTGCCGGTTCATTTGACTCGGTAAGCACGGTAGCGCATGAATTAGGACACGCATGGCATCATGAATGTATCAGAGATTTGCCGCGCAGCTCCTCTCTATACCCCATGACTTTGGCAGAAACCGCAAGCACCTTTGCCGAAACGATCATTCTCGAAGGAGCGCTCCAAGAGAGCGATTCGGCGCAGCGTTTAGGGCTTATTGAAAACAGCTTGAAAGACTGCTGCCAAACTGCTGTTGATATTTTAAGCCGATTTTATTTTGAGCAAGCAGTCTTTGAAAGGCGGCAAAGCTCCGAACTCTCTCCATCAGATTTTTGCGCCTTAATGATAGACGCGCAAAAGCGGACTTACGGGGACGGCCTTGATTCCAATATCCTCCATCCCTATATGTGGGCGGTAAAGAGCCACTATTATAGCGCCGCAGTCCCCTTTTACAATTACCCTTATGCTTTTGGGCAAGTCTTTTCGTTATGTCTTTATGCTCAGGCGAAAGAAAAGGGCAGCACCTTCTATCGAGATTTGCTCAGAGGGACTGGTAACGCATCGTGTGAAGATATTGCTTCTAAGGCCGGCTTTGATATTACCAGCCGGAGTTTTTGGAGGCAAGGCATGGCAATACTTGAACAGCGGGTGCGGCACTTGTCTTCTGTCGATTCACCTGCTCATTCATAGTCTCTGCCGGAAAACAACAAGGGCTTTTACCCCAATCAGGATAAAAGCCCTCAAAATAAGCACTTGCACTACCAGCTAATCGTTAAGCTCGTTAGAAATCGTACCGCCCTCTGGAATGAGCGTGTAAGTTCCTTGTCTGCCGCCAATAATCTTTACCGCATTGCCGTCTGCTGCGAAAGTAGCGCCATCTTTCTGAACATCTTCATCCGGCTGCAAAAGCAGGTTGTCTCCATCCGGTTTACCCACACAGAGGGCAGCATCTTTTCGTATTCTTATCTTTTTATCCTTTCCAATAGTTATATCTGCATCAAACAGAACGCCACCGTAATTAACCAAGAGATTGCCACTCTGAGTCAGGGTTGCACTCCCGTAGCTGCCGGTGTACGAACCGGCTTTTAATATCGTACCCTCGACAGTAATCGTTTTATTTTTTGCAATAACTAAAGTTTTACCCTGCTGAATAGTAAAAGACTTGAACAAAAGCCCTTCAAGATCGTTAACATCTTCTATCAAGGTAACCGATTGAGCGCCCATTGCCCATCCTGTAACAACTCCTTGTAAATTCTTTGCATTATATGCAACTGTTATATTATCTTCATCTCCACAGCCGACCAACATTATCATCGCAATAAATAGTCCAATATATACTTTCACTAGTCCAGTTCTCTCCTCAATACTAAATAGCTATTAACAACAGTGAGCTTTGCCCGGTTTACGCAGCATTGCTGCAAGGGCGGCAGCGGTAAAACCTAAATGTTCCGCAACTTTTTTAGCTGGACCTGATTCGCCGAACCGATCTATAGAAAGAATATCTTCTCGATCCGCATAATGTTCCCAGCCTGATCGTACTCCGGCCTCGCAGCAAAGTATGCGTATACCCGGCGGCACTATAGCTTCTTGAATGGGTTTAGCCTGTGCTTCAAAGAGTTCCCTGCTGATCATAGAAACCACTTGCACCTTTTTTTCCGGTACAAGAGCTGCTGCTTCCAGCGCAAGATTTACTTCAGAGCCTGTTGCAATAATCACTAGCTCAGGATCTTTTATTTTTTTAACAACATAGGCGCCGGTGCGGATTGTACTATGCCAATCCGGATCTTCTTTTACAAAAACCGGTACACCTTGCCGGCTTAACGCAAGCACTGTAGGTCCGTCGTGCCATTCTAGTGCCATTTCCCATGCAACTATTGTCTCTTCAGCATCAGCCGGTCGTAATACCCGTAAGCCCGGAATTACCCGCAATGCGGCTAGGTGTTCTACCGGTTGATGTGTTGGTCCATCTTCACCGACAAAAATCGAATCGTGAGTCAAGACATAAATAACCGGTTGTTTCATTAAAGCCGAAAGGCGCAATGCCGGTCGTAAGTAGTCAGAAAATACCATGAACGTAGCGCAAAAAGCTCGTAAGCCGCCATGCAACACAATACCATTAGAAATAGCTGCCATAGCAAATTCCCGTATACCAAAATGCAAGTAACGTCCCTGCCGATTAGTGGCAGAAAAAGCAGCTGTGCAGGCAATACCGACAGCATTAGGTCCCCTTAAATCGGCAGAACCGCCGACAATCTGTTCATTTACTGCTGCAAGTGCTCCAAGCGCTTTGTTACCGGCCGCTCGTGTTGCAACAGAATCACCTACCTTAAAGACCGGCATTGATCTTGCTACAATGCTATCATTAAAAAAGCTATTCCATTCTTGATGTTTTTCCGGATTTTCTGCTCCCCATTGTTCAAATTTTTTCTGCCATGCTTCTCGATTAGCTTTCCATACCAGCCGCTTACCAGCAAAAAAATCCTTTGCCACTGGATCTACATAAAAATCATCCGGAATACCAAGGGCAAGCTTTGTTGCAGATGCCTCTTCAGTACCGAGTGGCGCTCCGTGAGCATCCGCCGTCTTTTGCTTATGCGGCGAACCTTTTCCAATGATAGATTTCAGAATGATAAGAGTCGGCTTGCCAGTTTCTGCTTTTGCTCTGGTAGTAAGCTGTGCTATTTTTTCAAAGTTATACATAGAACCGTGCAGCACTTGCCAACCGTAGCTTAGATACCGTGCCGCTACCTTCTCAGTAAAAGACAGATCCGTACTACCATCAATCGTGATATTATTAGAATCATAAAAAACAATAAGTTTACCCAAAGCCAAATGACCGGCAAGAGAACTTGCCTCGGATGAGACTCCTTCTTGTAAACAGCCATCACCAACCAACGCATAGGTATAGTGATCAATAATCTGGTGTTTTTCAGTATTAAACCGTGCAGCAAGCATGGTTTCTGCTATTGCGATACCGACTGCCATAGCAACACCTTGACCAAGCGGTCCAGTGGTCGCTTCAATACCCGGCACAAGACCGTATTCTGGATGCCCTGCAGCCGGAGAACCGACTTGGCGAAAATGTTTTATATCATCAAGCGAAAGAGGATAACCGGACAGATAAAGCAACGAATATAAAAGCATAGAACCATGTCCGGCAGACAAAATAAACCGATCGCGGTTGATCCATTGCGGATCATCCGGATCGTGATTTAACAATTCTCCATACAAAAATGCTCCTAATTCAGATGCACCAAGGGGAAGCCCAGGGTGCCCGGAATTAGCTTTTTGGATAGCATCGATAGTTAATGCCCGTATGCTCAAGGCAATTTTTTCTAAAGCTTGAATATCCATACAAATACCACCTTAATCATAAGTTAAAAAATGAATGATTTCATTGTTGATTTATTGTTATTGCGCTTTACATACATCAACCCAAGCACTACTGCCGGAATATTCTTGTAGTTGCGCAATGGTTAATTCTATCGCTGAATTACTACTACCGCAGGCAGGAAAGACTGTTCCAAAACGTTGAAGGGAAATATCAAGAAAAACTTCAATACCGGGCGGCAATCCAAAAGGACAAATTCCACCGACTGGATGTCCAGTAAAAGACAAGGCTTCTGCCGGTGAAAGCATTGTTGCCTTAAAGGCAAAACTATCTTTAAATTTTCGGTTATCCAACTTCATATCGCCGGCAACCACTAATACCATAGCACCATCACTCTTTCTAAGGGAAATGCTTTTTGCAATGCGCGCTTCACTTACTCTTAATGCACGTGCAGCATCAGCAACCGTAGCCGTAGAACTATCTAATTCTTTTATATCCCATTCACGATTCCATTGCTGTAAATATTCACGCACTTGTTCAAGAGCCATGGGCACCTCCCCCATAGAAAAATTACCAGTTGCCAGATCACATGAAATTTCAAACACAAACTGACAACTGATAACTCAAAGCCTAATTTTCACTAATAAAGACTAAAGCCACTTCCTTGTCATCCTCATCTCGTGTAAAGAGAGTGAGCGACTCATTCTTAATCACTTGTATCCGTTCAATACCCTTCTCTATATAAAGAAGGCAGTCATCTTCAGTGAATGGCAAGCCTGGAAGAGTAATGCTAGACGGTGCTACTTCGATTTTAAGCACATCAAAATCCAATGATTCTATGCTATCTCCAGTATAGGAAACGCTAAAAGTACTTGGTGCAGCCGTACCTTTGATTTCACTACCACTAATGAATGCAGTATAGTACTCTCCATAGAGATCATCTGGTTTTCCCTTCTTTCTAAGAGTAATAGTATCATCAATAAGCCGTACCTCACTCAATTTCCAAAATCTACCTTGGATTTCACCAAGATCACCTTCAGCTTTTTGTTCTGGTGTAGTAGGCTCCACCTCTACAGTTTTTGGCTCTGGTGTAGGTTCTGCCTCTACAGTTTTTGGTTCTGGTGGTACGACTTCTTCAGTAGGTGTAGTCGTTTTACAAGATACAAAAACCAATGCTAGTGCTGCAAAAAGAACAACGATCTTTTTCATAAAAAATTCCGGTATTTAAGAAAGATAAATACCGGCCGGTTTTACCCGACCTCCCTTAGTAAAAATATTTCCTGAATACTTCAGGAATTTTAATATTCCTGCTAGGAATCTAGCAGAACTATTCAATGATAATATCAACAAGGACAAGATACTCACTATTGAACATTATTTCACCCTAAAAGGATAGTTACGCAGCCGAAATTATATTCTCAAAAGGCATTACCTGACGTTTCACCGGCGAATTTCCTTCTAGCTTTTCGGGCGTTCTTACGAACCTTTTTAATTTAGAGGAGAACCTTCCACGTCCGTCTCTATAAGCGGTAAAAAGAGCAATATCACTTCCTTACCTGCTTCATCTTTACTATACAAAGCAAATGTTTGTTCATCTATCTTATAGTGACTAACCTTGCTTAAATAAGCAAAATACTCAGCTTCTGTAGGTCTTGCCGGCATATTAACACCCATCATCAAAGTGCTTGCAGCATTACCAATTGTTAGGCTCTCATCTTCTCCGTTCGTGTAGGGCCCATTGTAACGGTTTGGCGCGGCCTTACCATAAATATGGCCCTCCTTAAATTCAAGGGTAAACAAATCAGCTTGATCGGCTGCTCGTTGCACCGCTATTATTTCATTCTCAGTCCGTATTTCCGTTAATTTCCATACTTCAGATGAAATTACGCTAAAATCTACCACATCTTTTGAAACAGAAGATTGTTCTTCCGTTCCTTTAGAAGAAGTAGCCGGAGGGTTACTAGTACACGATGCAAACACAAAAATAGCAGCTGCCGTAATAGAAACAATTCTCTTCATACAATCTCCGGTGTAGAACAACACACCGGCCAGTTTTACCTGACCTCCTTAAAACAAAAGTATTTCCCAAATTACTCCAGGAATTACTGCTAGTATCTAGCAGAACTATTCAACAATAAATACGCACCGCCAATTCTAGAGGCACAGGCTTTACTAGCGCATTTTGTACCTGCATATCCATTACCGACAGGTAATGACCGCACTCACATAGCAGCAAGTATTCGCCCGCTTCCTCTTACAATTACCTATAGTATATGCCGGCCACGCATGTAGCAATAGCCGAAAACCGGCAGTACTTTTTTATCGTCTTCCTAAATATAAAAATTAACATTAACAGGATGTCTATTTGATAGATGATTGCTCTCCTAGTTGCACCCAACTAATGTTTTGTTCTAAACAGTTATAACTTTACTATAAAGCTTAGATTTATTCAAGCTAAATATCCAGATTCGACACCAGCAGAGCGTTTTGCTCGATGAATTCCCGCCGCGGTGCTACTTCATCTCCCATAAGTGTTGAAAAAATACGCTCTGCCTCAATAGCATCGTCAAGATGAACTTGCATAATGTTCCGTTGGATTGGATCCATGGTAGTATTCCATAATTGATCCGGGTTCATCTCGCCGAGTCCTTTGTAGCGCTGAATGGCAATGCGTTCCGGCATATAACCTGATTCTGCCAAAATCCGTTCCTTCTCGTTGTCATCATAAGCGTATAGCGATCTTTTTTCATAGCTGATTTTATAAAGCGGCGGCATGGCAAGAAACACATGTCCTTTCTCAATGAGCGGCGTCATGTACCGGTAAAAAAACGTCAACAGCAGCGTGCGGATATGAGAACCGTCGACATCTGCATCTGCCATGATAATAACCTTGTGGTAGCGGATTCTTGCCACATCAAATTCACTGCCCGCGCCGGCACCAATACTAGCAATAATAGGCTGCAGCTTATCGTTGGTAATAACCTTTTCGATCCGAGTCTTTTCTACATTGAGCATCTTACCAAATAAAGACAAGATCGCTTGATATTGGCGATTTCTCCCCATCTTTGCAGAACCGCCTGCCGAATCGCCTTCGACTATAAACAGCTCGCATGACACAGGATCATGTTCAGAGCAATCAGCCAATTTTCCCGGCAAGCCTGCACTGTCCATAGCGGACTTGCGGCGCGTTGCTTCTCGTGCCTGACGAGCAGCGATACGCGCCCGTGCAGCTAGAATGGATTTCTCCAAAATAGCCTGAATCACATCAGGATGTTGGTCGAAATAAAGTTCAAGCTGCTCGCTCATTAGAGATTCGACGCTTGCCTTTACCTCCGGATTGCCGAGCTTTGCTTTGGTCTGTCCCTCAAATTGCGGCTGCGGCACTTTCACCGACAGAACCGCTGTTAATCCTTCCCGCACATCATCGCCGGATAGCACCTCGTCGAGCTTCTTTGCAAGCTTTGATTTCTTAAAGAACTCATTCAGTACCTTTGTTAAGGCGTTTCTAAAGCCCAAAAGGTGCGTACCGCCTTCTCGTGTGTTAATGTCGTTGACAAACGAGTACATATTCTCGTTATAGCTGCTGTTGTACTGAATAGCGCAGTCAATTTCTATGCTGTCTCTAGAACCGGTAATGGTAACCGGCATTTTGTGCAGTACCGACTTGCCATTGTTAAGATACTCAACAAAGCTCTTTATCCCGCCTGAAAACAAAAATTGATGCATCTTTACAGGCGCTACTCGTTCATCATGAATAGTAATGTTCAAGCCGCTGTTAAGAAAAGCCAGCTCACGGAGTCGGTTTGACAGAGTATCAAAATTGCAAATGATTGTTTCAAAAATGGACTCATCGGGCTTGAAACGGATCACCGTTCCACGCCATTCGGTATTACCGGCTTGGTAAACCTGCCCTTGCGGTATACCGATCCGGTAATGCTGCTTATAAATAATGCTGTCGACATGAATAGAAGCTTCACAATATTCAGAGAGAGCATTAACCACAGAGATACCAACTCCATGCAGTCCACCGGAAACCTTATACGACTTGTCGTTAAATTTTGCGCCGCTGTGAAGCCGCGTCATTACCAATTCAAGGGCGCTTACCTGCTCATCCGGATGCAAATCGACTGGGATACCACGCCCATTATCTTCCACTCGGACAAAGTTGTCCTGCTCAAGCACCACTACAATCTCGGTACAGTGTCCCTGCATTGCCTCATCAATGGCATTATCTACTACTTCAAAGACCAGATGATGTAAGCCGTCAATGCCTGTTGTGCCAATATACATACCGGGGCGCAGGCGCACGGCTTCTAATCCCTTTAATACTTGAATGTCTGAAGCTGAATAATCACTCATAACAAGGAGTATAGCAACTACGCCTAAAAAATAAAAGAGGGCAGCAGGCACAGCCTATTTCTAAACTTCGGCACTAATATCAAGGGCAGCCCACAGCTCTTTGCCTACAAGCCA
>JAITAM010000247.1 GCA_031284085.1 Spirochaetaceae bacterium | reverse complement strand
TTAATTCTTCATTCATTATCTTCACCTTTCAGTGTATCTGTTTCATTAAGTATTCTGTTTTTTGCAATCTCACAATACTTTGGATCAATTTCCAGCCCAACGCCGACTCTATTATTATTTGATGCAGCAATCAATGTGGTACCACTTCCAGAAAATGGATCAAAAACAAGATCACTCACAAAACTAAAAAGTTTTATCGCTCTATAGGGTAACTGTAGAGGAAACGGCGCCGGATGCCCAATACGCTTTTTGCTTTCACCATTGAAAGTCCATAGTCCATTTGTCCAATCCATAAATTCCTGTTTGGTAATATCTGATTTACCTGTTCCGCCGGTTTTTTTCCAGTCTCCTTTGTACAAAACAACAATCAATTCCACTGGAGCAATAACATAAGGACACGATGCTGACAGCCACGATCCCCAAGCGGTTCTACGAGAAATATTACCTTCATTCCATATTATTGTTGAGTGATATTTCCAGCCGACTTGTTGTGCTATACTTGTAATATCAGCCCCAACACTTTTTTGTCCACCTTTGTTTTTATCTAAAGGTATATTTAATAGAAACCGCCCTTGATTTTTTGTCCAAGAGAAACAATTTTTTATCCATTTCGTTGTAAAAACCAGATATTCTTCATAGCTTAAATCATCATGATTTGAGTTATATTTAATATCTACATTGTAAGGCGGTGATGTTACAATTAAATCAATAAACTCTTCTGTAAAAGTTTGTGAATATAACGCATCACCGTGATATAAAAAAGTATTACTCGTATTAAAATATAATGGCGCTGTACTCTTACCAATTTTGATAGTATCAACTATATTCATGACAGTCCCAATATACAGCGTAAATTAAGAACAAGCTAGACTCTTATGGGAAGATAGAGCTTGAAAGATTAGACAAAAATGGCCTAGAGATTCATTTGAATCCCTAGGCCATTGCCTCAAATCCACTGAGGAGTGCTACCGGCTTAACGCCTTATCAAAATCGGCAATCAGATCATCGGTGTCTTCAAGTCCAACAGAAACCCGAATCAACGTATCGGTTATACCCAGCCGCTGCCGTTCTTGTTCCGGCATGGATGCGTGGCTCATCCGCACCGGATAAGAGATAATCGTTTCCACACCGCCAAGACTTTCTGCAGGAGCCGCATAGTCAACGCCGCCTAAGAATTTAAGCGCCTCTTGCGGTGTTTTTGTTTTGAAAGACAAGACAGCTCCCGCCCCTGATGCTTGCGCTTCGTTGATCGTTCTGCCCGGGTGATCGGTAAGTCCCGGATAAAAGACTTCGGTAACGGCAGGGTTGGCTTGCAGCCACAAAGCTATTTTTTGCGCGGATTGCTCTTGCGCATCCATACGGACTTTAAGCGTTTTAATACCGCGCAGCACAAGCCACGCATCATGGGGTCCCAGCACCGCACCAAAGCCGGTTTGCACCGCATAGACAGCTCTTCCGAGAGCTTCATTCTTAGTTACCACAAGGCCGGCAATAACATCGCTATGGCCACCCAAAAACTTGGTTGCCGAATGGAGAACAATATCCGCTCCTAATTCCAAAGGACGTTGAAGGTACGGCGTCATAAACGTATTATCCACAATGGATACAAGGCCGGCCTCCTGCGCAATCTTTGTACATGAAAGAAGATCGGTGATTTTAAGCAGCGGATTGGAAGGAGTTTCCAGCAGCACTGCCTTAGTCTCAGGCTTTATGGCTTTTCTGAGCGTTTGCGGGTCCGTAGCATCAAAAGAACTTGATTTAAGCCCCCAGCGCTTGTAAAAAGTGTTGAGGATACGCCATGAACCTCCATAAATATCCTGCGCAGCTATAATATGATCTCCGGCTGAAAAAGTACCTAAGACAGAGGAAATCGCTGCAACTCCGCTTGCGAATGCGTATCCTTTTGCGCCGCTTTCTAAGAAAGCTATGGTTTCTTCCAGCGCTTTACGAGTAGGGTTGCCTGATCGGGCATACTCAAATTCGGGAGCTTTGGCATCCGCGCCGCCCCTAAACCGCTCTTTTTGATCAAAAGTCGATGTTTGTACAATCGGGACGTTGACGGAGCCGGTAGCGCCATCCGCTTCGTGTCCATTATGAATAAGTTTTGTTCCAAAGTGCATAATCATCCCTCCGAATACCGTTCGATACTATGGATTTAGAATTTAATTACTTTCGGCGTTCCTGAAAATGACGAAATCGTTGCAACGGCATCTTTAAGGTACAAAACCTGTGTATTATCATCATCAACCGAATACCTATCCTTTAACTGCGGATAGGCGTCCAGCATGTGCTGTTTTGCTTCACGCCGGCTGTCTTCAACGGCACGCGCCTGAATCCGTATCCACGCATTGCCCTCAAAAGCACAAATCTCGATTTTGGGATTTGTTTTTATCTGTTTGGAGACATCCTTTGTTTTTCCGGTTTGGATATAGAGTTTGTCTTCAAAGACATCAACTGTGCCAAAGGGGCGCACCCGCGGCTGATCGCCCTCTACAGTTGCCAAATAATACGTTCCACATTTTTTCAAGAACTCATAAACTTGCTGCATACCTATTTCTCCTAAAAATTCCCGGTATTGTATTTTTGCCGGTTAATGTATTTGCAAAGCATATAGTATCGGTATTAGTTTTACAATATGTCATCAAGCCGCACGCCAGCCACAGGCTGTTTCTAAAGTTGCTGTATCGGGAGAGGTCTGACCTGATTTTGGCTTAGAGGTCTGACCCTTCAGGTCGGAGGTCTCAGCCACAGGCTGTTTCTAAGGTTGTTGTATCAGGAGAGGTCTGACCCTTTAGGGCGCGCCCGATACAAGAACCTTTGAAACAGGCCGTGCCTGCTTTGGCCCTCTTTAATATTCTTCTCTTGTATAGTAAAACTGCTATGTATGAATACATTGCGTGTGCTAATACCAAAAGGGCGTATGTTTGAGAATAT
Organism: Spirochaetaceae bacterium; assembly: GCA_031284085.1. Taxonomy (GTDB): domain Bacteria; phylum Spirochaetota; class Spirochaetia; order Treponematales; family Breznakiellaceae; genus BOBG01. Next base: position 2,852 of record JAITAM010000247.1, on the reverse strand, counting down.
AGCTCGGCTTTTTGCTGACGCCGGCTTTCCCATAATGCTGGCTGATAGAACTTACCGTCCGGTTATCGCCGCCCCTTGGTTTGCGGCTAAAATTATGAAAGCGCAAAATGTCGGACAGCTGCTCGAACTAGGCAGCCACGACGCCGGCTTTACCGGTTGGGACTGGGTACAAGAAAGCGGGGCTGCGGTAGAAAAAATTATCGATCTGGGCTTTGACAGAGTGCGTATTGTGGCGGCAATTCCTATAACACAGGATGAAGCGGAACTCCGTGATAAAACGATTACCGTTGCAACGGAATACGTCAACATCGCTAAAGAATGGCTTAGTCAGGCAGGCTACAACTACAGGATACTCAGGACCTACGGGGCAACCGAAGTCTTCCCGCCGGACGATGCCGATATGATCATTGATAACACCGCATCAGGGCAGACGCTTCGGGATAACGGGCTAAAGATTGTTGCGACGCTCCTTGAGTCTTCGACTCATTTTGTTGCCTCGTCTGCCGCCCTGTCTGACCCGGAAAAGCGCCGGCACATTGAAGAGCTTTCCATGCTTTTTCGTGCGGTTCTTGACGGCCGTGAAAAGGTGATGCTGGAGATGAACGTATCGGAAGGGCAGTTTCCGTCGTTGGTAGCAGGCCTGCCCAGTATGCGAAGCCCTACGGTATCGCCTTTATATGACGGTGCGGGCTTTGCCCTCAAAATAGCGGTTAAAGCGTCCGAAGTGCCGGACCTTATCCCGCGGCTCAAAAAGCTCGGTGCGACAGACATTGTAGAGTACGATTTAAGAAAAGTTGTACCTTAGCAGGCCAGCCTGTTTCAAAGCAGCCGCAGGCTATTTCTAAGCAGCCGCAGGCTGTTTCAAAGGTTGTTGTATCGGGAGAAGCGTACGGCTTTTTGCCTGCAAGGAGCAGCTTGAGGTCTGACCCTTAAGGCCAGCCTGTTTCAAAGCAGCCGCAGGCTGTTTCAAAGGTTGTTGTATCGAGAGAAGCGTACGGCTTTTTGCTTGCAAGGAGCAGCTTGAGGTCTGACCCCTCATGCCAGCCTGTTTCAAAGGTTTTTGTATCGGGAGAAGCGTACGGCCTTTTGCCTGAAAGGAGCAGCGTGAGGTCTGACCCTTAAGGCCAGCCTGCTCTAAGCTTTCGGCATTGTACCGAAAGTCTGCAAGAAACAGGACAAGGACAGACCTCACGCATAGCCTTCTGCCTCACCAAACGGTTGCGCTTCCCTATTTCCATTCTCCTATAAATGCTCATATTGATAAAAATACAACTGCGCCGCCCCATTGGTGATTTCCCGACACGAATCTGCTCCCCTGCCGAAAAACGATTCAAAACCCGCATGATCGCTTATTACACCCAAGTGCCAGTCGCAAAAAGTGCGGGATAAGACCGCCATGTTCCTATAGCCGGTTTCAGCATCTTCGCGGTCTCCCATGCGCCTCCCATAAGGCGGGTTGGTAATAATAAACCCCCGATCTTTAGTGGGATTAACAGCTTCTTCCATCCGGCAAACCGTACAGGCAGGCAGACAAGGCGAGGGCGCAAGCTTTTGTATACCCGTTTTTGGCCTCTGCCCGCTGGCAATATCATAGGCGCGAGCTAGATTCGATTGCATTATGGATACGGCTCTGGCATCGGCGTCGCCGGCATAGAGGCGGATAGTGCGAGAAAAGTCAACTCTCTGCAACAACTGTTCGTGCACGCTCTTCTCAAGAGCCGTATCCGCTATGAGCAAATCCGACAGGGCAAAACGCCGGCCAAGTCCCGGCGCCGCATCCCATGCAAAAAGCGCCGCCTCTATAATTATGGTACCGGAGCCGCAAAGAGGATCGCACAAAGGGAATTTTCTGCGCCATCCGGAAAGGAGCAGCATGGCCGCAGCGGTTGTTTCACGCAAGGGGGCATTGCCGCCTTCAAGCCGGTAGCCGCGCTTAAACAAAGGTTCACCGGACAGGTCCAGCAAGACGGAAACCAAATCCTTTTCAAGGTATATCCGTATATCCGCCTTGTTTCCCCATTCGTTAAGACGCGCAAGCCCGTATTTTGTACAGAGGCGGGTGGCGGCCGCTTTGTGAGCAACCGCTTGGACGCTCGTTTCAGAATGAAGTCGAGATTGTTTTGTTCTGACTTTACTAACAATAAGTCCTGTGTCTTTGGGCAGATAGTTCTCCCACGGAACCGCCCTTACGCCGTCAAATAGTTCATCAAAGTCTCCAGCCTGAAACCGTGCTAGTTCAAGCAGTATCCGGTCGGCGGCACGCAATGCCATCAACGACCGGTAAGTATCGGCTATGTCCGCGGTAAAACGCACAGAGCCAAATCCGCCACTGATAACAGACAGCCCCAGTTTTTTAAGCTCATTAGAGACGACTCGCTCTGCTCCTACGGCGCAAAGTGCGACTAAAGTATAAAGGCTCGATGACTGAGCCGGCTGTTCTTGATTGTTGTTCATGTTTAACTCCCAAGTTTACTAAAGCTTAGAACAGTCAGACCTGTCAAGCAAGGCAGGTCTGACCCTATTTCTCAGCCAGTCAACCAGAGGCCTGACCCTTAGGTCTGACCCTTTGACCCTTAGGTCTGTCCCTTTCCTCCAAAGAAGCAGGCAGAGGTCTGACCCCTTTCCCCTTAAAATATTTTTCAAGATTTTTACTCTTCTATTGAAGCAAAAAGGCAAGTACCACCCATATATAAGTATTATGTCAAGAAAACTTAGAGGTTCAGCTAACAAGGGTAAGACTTGTCATGTGGTTACAAAGGTTAATCGAGACCATCATGAATTAGACCCTAAAGAAGACAAAGAACGCCTTATCGTGGTTATTGCAGAAGCAAAAGAACGCTACGACTTTGAGG
>JAITAM010000095.1 GCA_031284085.1 Spirochaetaceae bacterium | reverse complement strand
AGCGAGCGATAAGAATCACCCCTACAAAAGCTCCTTATCCATAGGCGGTAGCGGATGACTCAAAAGCCATAGCGCCGCATACAGCCGGAACGTTATAAGGCCACTATCCCACGCCGAAAACTTAGGGACAGCCTGTGGCTGCTGGCCTGCCGCTTCCAATACAATGCCGAAGCTTAGAAACAGTCTGCGCCTGCTAGCCTGTCGTTTCTAATACAGTGCCGAAGCTTAGAGACAGTCTGTGCCTGCTAGCCTGTCGCTTCTGATATAATGCCAAAGCTTAGGGACAGGCTGTGGCTGTCGCTTCCAATATAATGCTGAAAGCTTAGGAACGCCTGCGTCTGCTGGCCTGCCGCTTCCAATATAATGCTGAAAGCTTTGAAACAGCCTGTAGCTGCTGGCCTGTCGTTTCTGATACAGTGCCGAAGCTTAGGGACAGGCTGTGGCTGCTGGCCTGTCGTTTCCAATACAATGCCGAAGCTTTGGGACAACCTGTGGCTGCTGGCCTGTCGTTTCCAATACAATGCCGAAGCTTAGAAACAGTCTGCGCCTGCTAGCCTGCCGCTTCCAATATAATGCTGAAAGCTTAGAGACAGTCTGTGCCTGCTAGCCTGCCGCTTCCAATACAATGCCGAAGCTTAGAAACAGTCTGCGCCTGCTAGCCTGCCGCTTCCAATATAATGCTGAAGCTTAGGGATAGCCTGTGCCTGCTGGCCTGCCGCTTCTGATATAATGCCGAAAACTTAGGGACAGCCTGTGGCTGTCAGGCAAAAAGCCGTACTCCACTCCCGATACAAGAACCTTTGAAACAGCCTGCGGCTGCTTTGAAACAGCCTGTGCCTGCTTAGAAACAGCCTGTGCCTGCTTAGAAACAGCCTGCGGCTGCTTTGGAACAGGCTGTGCCTGATGCGGGCGGTTATGACCTGTTGACAACAAAAATATGAACACATAAGATTGATTGTAAAAGAGATAAGAACACTATAAGGAGTTACCATGAAACGGTTTTTAATTGTCTGGCCGCTGCTTTTTATACTAACCCTGCTTCCTGCTGCGCCTGCCCCAGCAAACCCCGCATCGTATTATGAACAAGGGCAAGAGGCTATGCTTGATGAAGATTGGTATACAGCGACAGAGGCTTTGCTCGAATGTGTCAGACTCAATGCCGCCCACGCTCAGGCAACGGGCGCTTTGGCTGAATGTTACTACGCATTGGGGGAATTCGATCAATCGCTCATCTGGATACGCAAGGCACGTTTCTTGTCTCGCAACGATATGTCCTTTGCCAATCTTGAAGCTTTTATTCTAATAGCGCTCGGGCAGCTTGATGCAGCCGATACGGTTCTGAGCGGAGTTTTAAGCCGTGAACCGTACAATAAAGAAGCCTTGTTCGCATCTGCGGAACTCGATATTGCAAGAGGCCGTTCCGGCGATGCAATTACCCGCTACAGAGAAGCCGTTAAGCGTTTCCCTGACGATCGGCGCTTGCTCATATCGCTCGCCTTGGTGCTCGGGTCAACAGGCGATGCAAATGGCGCGCAGCAGTATATAAAGCGTGCTATGGATCAGCACCCGGCCGATTATCGGGTTTATTACTACGCCGCCTACCTAGAGTCCAATGCAGGCAATCTGAAAAGCGCTCTTGAATATGTTGAAGAGGCGCTCTTTTACCGTCCGCAATACATTCCCGGCTCAAGTCTTTTAGCTTCACTGCACTACCGGATGGGCGATTATGAGGAAGCCGGTAGAATTGCCGATACTATCATTGCAAAAAACCGCAGCGACATAAACGCATGGTATCTCAAGAGCATGGCTTTTATCCAATTAGGGAGAAGCGCCGAAGCTTTGCAGCTTCTGACAACTGCTTTGGATATTCAGCAGGATGAATTTGTCCGTGTCAGCCTTGAGGAGCTGCTCTTGAGCAATACGCCTATAGAAGACAGCCGGCGTGCAGTGTCTGCAGCATGGCATTTTGATAGAGCGAGGGAATACCGGAAAAAGACCCTCATCGATCAAGCGCTTTTTGAATACCGGCGCGGTTTGAGGCTCAACCCGTATGCAAAAGATAGGACTGAATATGCAGACCTTTTGCGTATTCAGGGGTATCCGGCACGGTATTTGGAAGAGCTGCGTTTTTTGCAGGACTTGGGCATGGGGGACAGACCTATAAACGATGCGATAGAGACCTACAATGCCCTTTTAGAAAATGCGCTGCACCGGCGCTGGAAGGTAAATCCGGTAGAGTTAGCGAAACGCCATTGGACTGTGGCGGTGTTTTCAGTTATTTCCCAATCGAGCTTTTACCATGCGGACGCGGGGGCAACCGTATCTTCGTACATAAAAGAATTGCTTATTCATAACCGGAATATGGCGGCTGCGAATCTGGAACTTCACCAGCCTTCATTCTCCGCCGGTTTCCGGGCGGCGCGGGAAGCTAACTGTGATTATTTCATAACCATTACGGTTACCGAGAGCGAGCGCGATATTGCCATCAAAGCCGATCTCTTTGTTGCCAGAACCGGCTCTTCTGCCGGCACTTTTTATGCTTACCGCACCGGTAACGACCGGTTTCGTAACGCCGCACGAGCTATAGTTGATTCGATTGCCGCGGCTATTCCTCTGCGCATAGAACTGATCCGCTACTCGCAAGGGCAGGGACTTATTGATAAAGGCAAAGTTGACGGGGTCAAGGTTGGTGATGTGTTCGACATAGTTAAAAGAGGAAAAACGCTTGTCCGCAACGAAGGAATAGGTCTTGTTTATGCGCCGGCAGATATAGTGGGAAAATTTACCATTACTGAAGCCGATGAGGAAGTTTCCGCAGGTAGCGTAAGCCGGATAGGCTTCTTTGATCTTATCACCAGCGGCGATGAAGTTCTCCCGCAACCGCCTGAGCCGGCGCCTGAACCACAACTTATCGGGGATCCGGAATTACGCAGTCTGCTGCGAACATTGCGGTAGGCCGGCAAATACTCGTATGGATAGAAGCTTGCCAATCTGCAGTTACCGCCTGCAAAAGCTTTGATCACAGCCTTCAGCTTGTCTTCTCGTATGCGCTCCGTTGTTCTTATTCCGCATCGTAACATTACGCCTCTTATGCACGAATACCGCCGCCGGCTTTTTGCAGCGGAAGTGCGAGGTGCATGGGCTTTTCCGCTTGTAGCGCCGATTGTCCTTGTTACACGAGCTTATAGCAAGTCGGAATTACAGAAGCTAGGGCAAACTATTCGGGCTTTGAGCTGTACTAATAGCCGAGATGGACGTATCTATGCGACAAAAACCGGCTACTGTTCTATTGATACCGGCATCACTCTATTTGGGCCGGTTTTAGAGATGCCGATCGTAGCGCTTGATGATTTTCCTGCCGGCACAGTAGCGCGACAGTTTCCGGCAATAACGTTGTGTACCGCGCTCAGTGATGTTATGTCTGATCCGCCGCCGATTTCTCCTTTCTTTTTTCGAGCAGCTTCTCTTGCAAACATGATCGTGTCTCCTCTTGACTGTGGTGTATCAGGTTTCTCCTATCAATGGAAGATTGGGGAACAGATATGGCTTCCTAAAGGTAATCTGTGAGGATCGATGTTTTTCAGCTTTGAATTACTTTATTTTGTGGACACAGTTTTGTCTGAAGGTTTTGAGAAAGACGTTTATATCTATAAAATTGCCGACAATTTCTATAAAAAGCAATTTACCCTCTTGACGTATATCGAATTCTATATAAAAATAGAAGACATAATGAGTGATTATCTGGATCCTAACAACGAAGAACTACTCAAGGACTTTTTCAGTGAAGCGCAAATGCAAGTTGACACACTGGAACAAAATATTTTGGTTCTTGAGAATGAAGGAGCAAACCGCGATGCGGTTGATGAGATTTTTCGTGCCGCTCATACTCTAAAAGGCGGGTCTGCGACCGTGGAGATGATGGAACTTTCTCATTTTACCCACTTGGTTGAGGATGTATTGGATGCTATCCGCTCTGATCAACTTGCTGTCAATGAAGATGTAGTTGATACTCTTCTTGCAGCTATAGATGTTATCAAGGCAATGCTCCAGCAGCGCATGGATGGTTCCGTTTATCATGAGGATACTCATCAGATAGAGGAGCGTCTTTCAATTCTCATACCGGAGGCTAATAACCGGAAAAAAAGCAACGTAAAAGCCCCACCGAAACCACAACAACGGGCAGCTATTGTTTCAGCGCCTCCACCTAAAGTGGAAGCGCCAAAAGCAAACGTTACAAGTTTATCCGAATATGATATATTGGAACTGCGTGAGTCTGTAGACAGTGGCACACCAATTTTGCGAATTTCTGTAGAATTTGATGAAACCTCTTTGATGAATACTGTTGGTGGTATACAGGTATATGCCACCTTAAAAGATTGTGGTGTTATACTCAAAACGATACCAGATTTTGAACAACTCTACGAAGATAATTTCTTTCCGGTAGTAGAGTACTTCATAGCTACTACACATAATGCTGAAACCTTAAAACGGTATGTACTTATACCGGATGTTACTTTGTCTGCTGACATTGTCAATATTGAACAATTAGGACAAATTACCCAGACACCAACATCTGCATCTGCACCCGCACCGGCACCGGCTGCTCCACAACAGAAGCCGCAGGCTGCCCCTCAACCAGTTCAGAAAAAGGTAGTAGAAGCTCCTCAAGCAAAACCTGAAGCAGCTACAGAGGCTGCTGCAGAACAACATCAAGAGGTAAAAGCATCGGCTGTCGCCAGAGCTGGAAAAGAAGCCGGTTCTATTCTACGTGTTGACTCAAAACGCATTGATGATTTGCTTAATTTGGTGTCAGAAACTGTTATTACCAAAGCAACCTTCAATCAAATTAGTAACCAATTTAGCGAAATGCTCAATGAGCTTCACAGTCTTGAATCGACTTATAGAGACAAAATTAAATCGTTATTCGATAGTCTGCCGGATTATCTAGAAAGTATCCAAGACGGACGCTCTATTAAAGATATACGCAAAGAAATGAGTGAGCAGTACGGTGATATTTTTTCTTTGTTTGATGGGTTTGAAGCATCAATTAAAAATAATGTAGGTAAATTTCGCTCTACATCTCAAAATCTTGGACGTATTACCGGTGAGCTGCAGGAAGGTGTAATGCGGATTCGTATGGTACCTATCAGCCAGATTTTCAGCCGGTTTCCGCGACTTGTGCGTGATCTATCCAAGACTCTCAATAAAAAGATAAACTTGATTATTGAAGGCGAAGAAACAGAACTCGATAAATCAGTCATTGAGGATCTATTAGATCCGATTATGCACTCGGTGCGTAATTCCATTGACCATGGTATTGAATCGGTAGAAGATCGTAAAAAAGCTGGTAAGCCGGAAGAGGGTATGGTTCTCCTCAAGGCTACCAATGAAGGTAACATGATTGTTATTGAGATCGTAGATGATGGTAAGGGGATTGATGTCGAGGCTGTTAAAACAAAAGCCATTGATCGTGGGCTTATCCATCCTAGCAAGGTATTAACCGATACCGAAGCTTTCGGTCTTATTTTTGAACCCGGTTTTTCTACGGCAAAAACCATTACCGCTATTAGCGGCCGGGGTGTCGGCCTTGATGTAGTGCGCCGATCAATAGAAAAACTTAATGGTACGGTTACTGTTAGCTCGGAAAAAGGTAAAGGCACCAAATTTACTATTAAGTTGCCACTTACTTTGGCTATTATTCAGGGGTTATTGGTCAGGGTCGGCACAGAAATTTACTCAATACCCATAACAAGTGTTATTGAAAGCCTCCGTCTTAAACCGGAAGATATACGCATGATTGATAATTATGAAGTATTCAACATTCGTAACGATGTTGTTTCTCTGCTCCGTCTTAACCGGCTTTTCGGTATACAAACCGAAGAACAGCAAGATTATCATTTTATCGTTATTGTTGGTACGGCCGAAAAAAAGATGGGCTTTATGGTAGATAGCCTTATTGGTGAAGAGGATGTAGTTATCAAGCCTTTGCGCGATCAGTACACCAATTCTCCCGGTATTGCCGGTGCATCAATATTAGGAGATGGGTCAGTTTCTCTTATCATTGATGTAGGACAGTTGTTAGAACTTGGCCTTAAAAAGGAATTGGAACAACGCCAAATTCGTGAAGCATCGATTCTGTAAAAAGGGGATTCTATGGCAGCAGCAATCAAAGATTTAACGGCTATGACTATGGCCGCAAATGAAGAGATACAGCAACAAAAAGATCGGGCTGATACAGTCGATTTTAAGATGGTAACCTTTTCTCTTGCCGGAAAAGATTATGGTGTTGATATTATGAATGTCAAGGAGATTGCTAAGGCGGATAAATTTACTTATGTGCCTAATGCAGAATCGTACGTGCGTGGAGTGTATAACCTCCGAGGGGATATTATACCTATCATAGACCTTCGTTCATTTTTTCACATGGCGATTGAAAAAAAGAAAGATAATCTGGAAAATATGCTTATTCTCAGAATTGAAGAAAAGGTCTATGGTACTATAGTGGACAAAATTGATAAGGTGGTTGGTATCAATTCTGAAATGATACAGCCACCACATCCTATTTTTGGTGATATCAATATTAAGTATATTAGTGGTGTCGTTGAGAAAAATGGAGATTTATATATTATTCTCGATGTATTGCGTATTTTCAGTTCTCAAAAGGCTGAGAATGCAAAAAAACAACAACTACCACCTATTCCGGATGTAACTGAAGGTAGAGCTTTTGCACAAGCCCAGCCGGATATTCCACAAGCACCGGTAGCGGTATCGGTACCGTTAGCACCAGCAGCACCACAAGTGCCGGCTATTGATGAAACGATGCTTGCCTTGGTTAAGGATAATGTTCGCACCCTTCAGTCTTTCCATGCAAGCCGGTATAATGATGAATGGTTCCGCAAACGTTTTACTGAATGGACTGAGATACGAAAAGAATCACAACTACAACCGCGAAATGCGGCAGAGGCAGCAGAATTTCTTAAGACTTTTGAGTCGCCGTTTACGAGTAAATTTTGGGATAATGAATATGCAGGAGCGGTAAAAAGTATATTACCGAATATATCTTCTAGTACTATTCAAATATGGAATTTAGGTTGCGGTAAAGGGTATGAAACATATTCTTTTGCTTGCATCTTAAAATTGCGTTATCCTAACGTCCAAATAAAAATCTGGGCTAATGATAATGATATTATGGCAATATCAACAGCGCCAACTGCAACTTTTAATTTGGATGAAATACCGGAGTTTTGTAAAGATTTTGTGACAAAAGCAAACAACAATGGATATGTCTTTGATCGTAGCATTAAAGATGCCATCGTGTTTGAGTATCATGATATTTTACACGATAATCATTTGCCGGATATAGATATTATTCTTGCACGAGATATGCTTTCTATTGTTCCAGCGGGTGAACAAGATAGACTTATTGATGATTGGTGTGAAAAATTAAAGAAAAAGGGATTGGTCATTGTAGGAAGAAATGAGCGTTTGCTTGGAGAACAATGGCAGTCTATCGGAGCGGATCCTGTCTCAGCCTTTGTGTATAATAAACAATAAGGCGTATCAAGATTTGTCGATAATCCTATTTTTTGATAAAGGAGCTTTTTATGAGAGTTGAGTATATTAATCCGTTTGTTGAGTCTGCACTTAATATACTTCGGGAGGTATTGGGCGGTGTTGAGGTTAAACGAGGAAGTTTGTACCTTAAATCCTCTTCAATGTCTATAATGGGTGTAGCTGCTTTGGTTGGTCTAGCAGGTGATGTTGAGGGACGGGTACTTTTTGACATGACAAAAAAGTCAGCACTCTATGTGGCAGGACTTATGAATGGCGAGGAATTTACCGTGCTTGACGAGATGGTTAAGGCAACTATCTCGGAACTTGCTAATATGATCACTGCTCAAGCAGTTACTCGGCTTCATGATCTTGGTTTTAAATTTGACCTGACACCCCCGGCATTGTTTACGGGGGATAATATGGAAATTTCAAATACTTTGGAAGTTGAGGCTTTAATTGTCCCTATGCTGATTGGGCAAAATGGTGAAGATGCCCGAGTAGAGGTCAATGTTGTTATTCGTGAAAGGATTTAGTACTTGACAGATTGATAAAAATTCGACATACTGCCAGTTATAAATAAAAACGCTGGCATTCCCCGGGCGGTTAGCTCAGTTGGTTAGAGCACCAGTATGACACGCTGGGGGTCACAAGTTCGATTCTTGTATCGCCCATGTAACCGGTATCTTTCTAATAGATACCGGTTTTGTTATGGGTAGCCCTATCAACATCTCTATATAGAGATTAGTAAGCCATGTCTTAGTCGACCTAATCAATTTTTTCTGTAAATATTATGAAATTAGTAATTGTATTACCTGTACAATACTAGATAAATTCATCACGGTACGTTATAATGTATCTTATGAAATATCAATCATTGTTTCTTCCGCTTTGGGCGGTAGTCCTATCAACATCCCTTGCAGCTCAAGCTAATCCTGAAAAAGTCAAAGCTGCTCTAGCAAGTCCCACAAGTTATGCTAATGTTCCTCTGCGGCGGCTTTCTCTCTTTTCTTCCGGTGTTGGGTTTTTTGAGCATAGCGGTACGGTAAATGGTTCTGCTACTGTTCTTCTCCCTTTTAATAAAGCTGCGGTCAACGATGCTCTCAAATCTCTGACCATAAATGATACCGGCAGCTCTCCACAAGTCAGTTATACATCGGAGCAAACGTTATACCGGACACTCAAAAGCCTTAAAATTGATCTGAGCACTAATCCAAGCGTTCCGGATCTACTTGATAGCCTTAAAGGTGCAGAGATCGAGGTGTTTGCTCCCAATCCCATAAGTGGTCGGATCATAGGTGTTGAACAGCGTGCAGAACTGGCACCAGCCTCTGGCGTGCTGGTATCGGTACCGTATTTGGCCTTAAACACCCCCGATGGAATACGGACTATAGCGATTAAGGATATTGGTACTTTTTCGTTTAAGGACCCACAGATAACAAGTGATCTAAGCAGGGCGCTTGATCTAATCCTTGCATCGCACGCTGATCAAAGCCGAACCTTGGCTATATCGCTTCCGGGAACGAATAAGCGCAGTGTTACACTAAGTTATGTAATTCCAGCTCCGGTATGGAAAGTATCATATCGGCTTGATTTGTCTCAAAACGAGCCGCTCCTCCAAGGCTGGGCAATTGTTGATAACGACAGCGATACCGATTGGAATCAGGTGGAGTTGTCGCTTGTAACCGGTCGTCCGGTTTCTTTTATCCAAAACCTTTATGCGCCGTATCATACCAACCGGCCGACTTTGCCTCTAGCAATAGCCGGTATTGCCGAGGCGCAAACATACGACTCGGCATGGGCGGATATGGCTGCTGGTGAAGAAGGCGCGGTTGAGCAAAAGACCTTAGCTCAACAATCGAGAGCGGACTTCGGAGTAATGAGAAATGAAGCGATGTCTACTAAATCAGCAGAGATGGAAGCGCCACGCAGTCCGGCTCCGAGCCTTGCAGGAGGTGCGGTTACGACTGCACAGGCGCAGGCTACAGGTGATATGTTCGAGTTTACCATCAAAACGCCTGTAACACTTGCGCGGCAGCAGTCGGCAATGCTGCCTTTGGTGGAGAGTACTGTGAAAGCAGATAAGTACCTCGTGTTCTCCGGTTCAAAAGCTGCCAATGGCGCAACTGTTCATCCTTCTATCAGTGCGGAGATCACCAATACTACAGGCATGAAATTACCCGCCGGTCCTATTACCGTCTATGACGGAGGGACGTATTCAGGCGATGCGCTTATAGACTTCTTTCCGGAAAACGATAAACGTATTATATCCTATGGTGATGACTTGTCGGTATCCGGTAGCCTCACAATCAATAACAGCCGCCTTATTACCAGCGTAACAGCGAGTCAGGGTGTTATGATCATTAACCGCAAGCAGGTTTATGAAAAGAAATACACGTTTAACAACGTATCCGGCACGGCAAAGCGAACTATTATTGAGCATCCTATCACCTCTTCAGCAACATTAACCGAGCCTTCGGGTTTTGATGAACGCACCGCTTGGACTTACCGCTTTGTAAAGACGCTGCCGAACGGCGCAAGCGATTTTACCGTTAAAGAAGAAAGACCGTTCACCGAGCGCATTACTTTGGGGCAGTTAAGCCTCAATTCGTTTATCAGCTACGCTAATGACGGCGAGATTCCGGCGAATGTGCGTGATGTTCTCCAGCAGGCAATAGAGCTTCGGCGTGCTGTTGATAGCACAAGAACAACATTGAACGATATAGAGGTAAAACGTACTCGGCTTGTTGCTGAACAGGAACGCACACGGCAGAATATCAATGCGGTCGGCAACCAAAGTCAGCAAGGCCTCGAATACCTGCGCCGGCTGAGTGCACAGGATGCGGAAATTGACGCTCTTACCCTTCAGTACGATGCTGCACAAGAGGCGCTTAAAGCCGCACAGTCCAGATACGATTCGTATATTGCACAAATAAACCTTTGAATTTCTCCTATCTTTCCTTTAATAAAAAAAGGATAGCCTTTACAGCTTTCGGTATTTGTAATGAACACTCAAAATCTTACTACAATCATTGACAGCCCGCTTGGATGCTTGCGGGCTTGTGCCGATCCAAGCATGAGCGCTCTTATCCGCTTGGATTTTCTTAATACACCACAAGAGCCGTGTGATACGGATGGTGATATTCCGGTATTTTCTTCTCTGCGCCGCTGGCTTGATGCCTACTTTGAGGGTGAAGCGCCGCCGGTAACTATACCGCTTCTTTTTCATGGTTCTGCTTTTCAACGAACAGTATGGGACTCGCTGCGGCAGATACCTTATGGACATACCACAAGCTACGGCACTCTTGCACAGCAATTACAGACTAGCGCACGGGCAGTTGGCGGGGCGGTTGGCTGCAATCCTTTGTCGATACTGGTTCCGTGCCATCGGGTTATAGGATCAGATGGCAGCCTTACAGGCTATGGCGGCGGCATTGAACGAAAAATTGCGTTGCTGGTACGAGAAGGGATACCGATAATCCGTTAGCCACAGGCCGGCCTGCTGCTCCGGATACCAGCATCGAGAACTTAGTCTGCCTGTGCCGAAATCTTGGACGGCTTACTTTTCATATTCCCTTGTGTTATACTGTAAATATGACTGATACCGCAGATATTCGCAATTTTTGCATCATCGCCCATATTGACCATGGCAAATCGACCCTTGCAGACCGGCTTATCCAAAAGGGCAATCTCGTTACCGACCGGAACTTTCAGGATCAGATCCTCGATACTATGGATATAGAACGAGAACGGGGCATCACGATAAAAAGCCAAGCTGTAACTATCCCTTACACTGCTGACGACGGCACAGAATATGTGCTTAATCTAGTTGACACGCCGGGGCATGTCGATTTCTCTTATGAAGTGTCCCGTGCAATCTCTTCGTGTGAAGGGGCCTTGCTCCTCATTGACGCAACACAAGGTGTGCAGGCGCAAACTTTATCGAATATGTACCTCGCCCTTGAACATGACCTGGAAATTGTGCCGGTCATCAACAAAATTGATATGGCGGCAGCGGACATTCCGGGAACAAAAGTGCAAATTGAGCATGATCTAGGTATTTCCGCGCAAGACGTGCTGCTTGTGTCTGCCCGATACGGTACCGCTATTGATACTTTGTTTGAGGCTATTGTGCAGCGTATCCCCGCGCCAAACGGCAGCAGCACTGCGCCGCTTAAAGCTCTGATCTTCGATTGCCACTACGATCCGTATCGAGGCGTTGTGGTACACATCCGTATATTTGACGGCACGCTCAAGAAAGGGATGAAAATCCGCTTTATGTCAAATAATGCGGAATACGAGCTTGAAGCCGCCGGTATTTTCAAGCTTGTCCTCTGCGAAATGCCTGAACTAGGAGCAGGAGCGGTAGGCTACATTATTGCCGGTATCAAAACCGTCAGCGACGTTCGGGTCGGCGATACCATTACCGGCGTGGAAGACCCTTGTGAAAAAGCTTTGCCGGGCTTCCGTGAGATTAAGCCGGTGGTCTTTTCCTCCATCTATCCGGTTGATTCCAATGATTATGAAGAATTAAAGCTTGCTATGGAGAAGTTGAAACTCAACGACGCCAGTTTAATCTATGAAAAGGATGCTTCTGTTGCATTAGGTTTCGGCTTTCGGTGTGGGTTTTTGGGCTTGCTGCACTTGGAAGTCATTGAGGAGCGGCTGGATCGGGAATTTAATCAGGCTGTGATTTTTACTGCGCCGTCGGTTAAGTACCGAGTTAGCCTACAAGGCGGCGAGTCGCTTTTTGTTGATAATCCTGCTAATTATCCGGTGGAGGATCGGATAGAGAGCGTGGAGGAGCCGTATATTCGGGCGTCTATTATCACGCCGGTTGGTTTTTTGGGTAATATCATGGCGCTATGCCAAGAAAAGCGCGGCACACAAACCGGCATGACTTATCTTGATGAAAAGCGTGTGGAGCTGGTTTACACTATGCCGCTTGCCGAAGTGCTTTTTGATTTTTACGACCGGCTTAAAAGTTTAAGCCGTGGTTATGCGTCTTTTGATTACGACATTACCGGCTATCAGGCGACTGAATTGGTAAAACTAGATATTCTGATTAACGGTAAGCCGGTTGATGCTTTATCGTCTCTGGTATTTAAGGAAAGTGCATACAACCGCGCTCGGCAAATATGCGAGCGGCTTCGTGATGAGATTCCTCGTCAACAGTTCAAAATACCTATACAAGGCGCCATAGGCGGACAGATTATCAGCCGAGAAACGGTGAATCCGCTGCGCAAAGATGTGCTTGCCAAATGTTACGGTGGTGATATTACCCGCAAGAGGAAACTGCTAGAGAAGCAAAAAGAAGGAAAGAAACGTATGCGCATGGTTGGTGATGTAGAAATTCCCCAACATGCCTTCCTAGCCGTACTCAAAACCAAAGAGGAATAAGAGCCGCAGGCTGTTTCAAAATTCTATAAAAGGGGTCAGACCTTTAGCCCACTCGGTGCAGAGTCTTCGCACCATTTTGAAACAGGCTGACCTGCAAAAAGCCGACCTTTGAAACAAGCTGGCCTGTGCTTGCGCTGGGCAGAGTGGGCTTAGTTGTTGTAAACTTCAGTATGTTTGAAATTATTATTGAACAAGCGGCAGCAATGCAGCTGGCATCTGATCTTAAAGGCGCAAGCATGGCGCCGTCTATGCTCTTCACCGGACCTCCCTGTTCCGGTAAGGCAACTATGGCTTTTGAATTGGCGCGCGCTCTTTCCTGTGAAAAAGAGGCGGAAACACACTGCTCCTGCCATGCTTGCACTCAACATCGTATCCTGTCGCACCCGGACTTATTGGTCTTGGGTGCACGCCCTTTTGCACCGGAAATTGCCGCAGCGGCTGCCGCCTTTAAGCAAAATCCACAAACAAAGCGCATCCTTTTTGTGCAGACGGTCCGTAAACTCCTTATCCGCTTCTCGCCGCTGTTATGGGAGGGCGATCCCAAGTTCGGAAAACTAGGTGATACAATCGTTGCCCTGAAAGAGGATATTGACGAGCTGCCCAGCATAACAACCCCGGCGGCGATTGAGAAAAAGATTAAGGCTATACAAACCGCCGCGGCTAAACTTGAAGAGGAGGGCATAAGCGACTCCATTCCGGTTGGGCATATCCGCAACTGCGCATATTGGAGCCACATTGCACCGATTGGAAAGAAAAAAATGCTGCTGATAGAACAGGCGGATCGTATGCAGGATGGCGCACGCAATTCATTGCTCAAAGTTCTTGAAGAACCGCCCGAAAACTTGACCATTGTGCTGACTACAAGCCGTGAAAAAACCCTGCTGCCCACCATTTTATCACGGCTGCGGCCTTACCGATTTACAAAACGCAGTCCTGCGGCTGAACAAAATATCATCAGGCAGATTTTCGGCGAAGCGACGCCGATTCATTCAAGCCTTGCCGATTACCTTGAATCGTTTTTACCGGTATCGATGCAGACTATCCGTGATGCGGCGGCTTTTTTTATTGCCGGCGTGGCGATTAGTAGTGCGCATAGTTTGCGGCGGCACAATAGAGCGATCCCGCACGATATTGTTGCGCTGGGGAAGCAGGCGGTGGATTATGTGGAAAAGGCCGGACTAGGACGCCCGCCTGATAACGATACGCAGGCAGTTATTAAAGCAATCGTTGAGAAGAAAGGTGAGGGAAAAGAGAGTATCTTTGCGGTCCGGGGGACTTTCAGCCAATTTTTAGACAATGTGTTGGATATTGTGCGGGAAAGTTACAGGCAGAACGCTTCTGATGTTCCGCCGTATACTCTTGACGTATGGCATCGGCATATAACCGAAGCCGCCCTTGCAGTCGG
>JAITAM010000224.1 GCA_031284085.1 Spirochaetaceae bacterium | reverse complement strand
GTGTTTGCATAGTCTGCATCCATGCCGTCAAGTCCGTTGGGCGACCAGTTGGCATAGACGCTTCGTAGGACGGGGTTTGCAAGCAGTACTTGGCGCATCATTCTATTGAAATGTTCCCGCCTTTGTTCAGGAGGTATTTCTTTATAGGCTTCCATTATCTGAGCAAGGGTTCGTGTTGCAGCCAGATACGGCTCAAACCACTTGCTTATTTGTTCACTGCTTTGCGCCGCAATGCTTTGCGCCTCTTCATTAGCAAGACGGGTGATTTCCCGCTGCGATTGGATGATGGTAACGCCTGAGAGGATGCCGATACCGATGATGTTGATAATGCTGATGGTGGTTACCAATTTAGTGCTGATTTTCATAGATACTCCTTTTCTGTAACATGAAGAATAACAGGCAGCAGCATATTCTTGTATTTAAGCGGGCAGCAATTCTTTACAGCAGGGGGGGGGGGGGGGGGGGGCCAACACTTTTACCAATAAAACAAAATACATATTCACTTTCTACTCCTTAAAACTTATAAACTTTACTCTATGATATATAACCTTTAATGTATATTCAAGCAGCCGCAGGCTGTTTTTGAGGTTATTGTATCGGGAGTAGAGTACGGCTTTCCGCCTGACAGCAGCAGGCGATGTTGGCGGTTATACTGTAGATCTTAGCGGTTATAACCGCAGACTCGTATCCTGTAACCTGAAAGTCTCGCCTGTAGGCAAAAAGCCGTACACCTATTCCCGAGAACCTTAAAAACAGCCTGTGGCTGCTTAGAAACAGAGCGTGCGTGCTTGACCCATGCAGGAAAATTGACCGCATAAGATTCTGGCTCTGCCCCGTCTATAATGCCCTACACCAGCGCCAGGTCTCCATGCAGGTATACGTCAGAGGATACTCCAACTTTTAATTTCCCTTCAGTATAGGAAACAGAAAGAGCAGGGAATTATTCCTTTATCCTGAAAGGCTTCTCTGCTCAAAGATTCTCGTCTTTTTTTTCGTTACAGGAACTTAATTCATCTTTTCAAGAACCAGCTTGTACTGCGAGGTCGCTCCGCTGGCAGTGTAATTTTTAGCCGCGCGGAGCTGCCTTGGCCAGAAATCTGAATCACTATGCTGGGAAATTTGAACAGCAACGTTTTCACAGTCGGATTAGTCAGATCAACGCTGTACACGTTCCCGCCATTCCCGGTTTCCTCGGCAAGTTTACAGTAGAAATACGCCTTGGCGGGGTCCTCCGGATCAAAGCAGATGGCCTGTACGTTCCCACTGGTACTCCCATTTACATCAACTTCTCCACCCGATGTAGGAGCCTCTAACCCGTTCCATTTCCATACTTTGACCTTTCCGGTACCGGATTTTGACTCTAGCACATAGGAACCGTTATCCTTGAACCAGTGGTTTCCCGTGGTATCAGCAGAACCTTCAATCTTGGCAATGGCAAAGATATCGCTGCTGGCGTCAATCTTGAATACTGCGGTTCCCGTGCTTCCCTCTAAGATGAGGTAATCGCCGTTCACGACAGCCCTCATTAGAGTACCAACACCGAGAGCGGGATTGGAATCCCCTCTGGCGCCATTAACCTCCCCGGCAAACGTCTTACTATGGGACGCTCCTTTATTTCCGGCTATGTCGTACACACGTACACACTGACATACTGTTGGGCTCCGCCGCTCCCAAAGAACCCATCGTCTTCTGTAAGAACCACCGCGTATTTATCGGTGATAGCCAAACTAGGGTCCCGGTGATGCAAGAGTTCCACCCTGCGGTTACCGGCAGCTGGCGGAGCCAAGGGAAAAATTTTTAACAATTTCAAAGAAACGGCGTCGTATATTTTGGTATACGATCCGGCAAAGCTCTCGTAGCCTTCTTCCACAGCTTGGATAATCCCTATATTGCCGCCTCCAGCGGTGATAACCGCCACATTGCCCCCGATATCCCGACTGGTTTTTTCATTGGGAGCATCCCAATCCACCTTGTTCAGTTTATAGCTGGTCCCGGTTCTCTCTCCTACATACACCATGGTATGGGAATTCACCCGCAAAATACTAGCGCTGGACAGGGCGTCCACCACAGGAAAGAAAGCCTCGGTTTTTGTCAGGGCCAGGTCGACAGTCTCTCCCTCGTTATCGGTTCCATTCGTAGCGCATCCCACAAGCAGCAATACCCCGCATACTAACGGCAAGGTATATTCCACAATTCTTGATACCATACATACCTCCAAAGTTATATAAAACTAACATCGTATATCTTGCCTAACTTTAAGAAACATGTCAATAGGAAATCCTAGAAAGATAAAAAACAAGACTCGCCGGAGAGAATCTCGTGCCTAATACTGCCCTTCGTCCCACTTTTGAAGGAAGAGCCGTACTCCACCTTTGATACAATGCCGAAACGTTAAACAGGCCGTACCTGTAAATTTTAATTGACAGAATATTTAGCCACGTGTTATGGTTAATGTATGAATCTTGAAGCTTTTAATCGTTTTGCCAAAGTTTTTCAAGATGGGCAGGTAATATTTTCCGAGTTTGAGCCGGGCGATACTTTCTATTTGGTGCAATCCGGTCAGGTAAAGTTGGTAAAACTGATGGGCGGCTTTGAAAAAATGCTTGATATATTGCAGCCCTCTGATGTATTTGGGGAAATGGCCATTTTGGAGAATTCTCCTCGATCCGCAACGGCAATAGCCGTTAATACCGTAACTCTTCTCGAATTTAACCGGCGAAATTTTGAAATCCTTATGCAAGGAAATCCTCAAGTAGCAATAAAATTATTAAAGACCTTTTCCAAACGAATCCATGATCAAGAAAAGCGCCTTATGATCCTTACCCTTAAAGACCCTATGGCAAAAATTGCTGCCGTCTTCCTTATGCTCGATGAATTACAGCCTACTACCAATCCTCAGGCCCCATATCGTGAATTTACCGTAACTATTGAGCATATTGCCCACTTAACAGGAATGACCAACGCACAAACTAAAGATATTATTACGTACTTCGTCAGACAACACCAGATAGAGGTATACATTGATACAATTTTTATTAAGGATATCAATACGTTTGAACGCATAGTAAGCACAAATAAAAAGTACAATCAAATTATAAATACCGATTCTAAAATAGACTTGGTAGGTAGGAAAATATTTTTATTGTACCCCTCGCCTCTCATATATGAAATTGCTTATGATCTCATTCAACACGAATTGGAAGTATACCTCATCAAAGACCATAATATGGTACTTAAAGCCATTGAGCATTTTCCGGATTCCATTATCTATATGAATATCAATGCACAGCTTTCGGAAAAAGAATGGCAAATGTGGAGTTTGGAACTGATGATGCACAAACCCCATGCTAAACACTTGGGGATAGGGATATTAACAACGAATAATGATGAAAACTTGCAGACGGTATATCTTTCAGGTATTAAGGTAAACTGTGGATTCTTGCGGGTGCAGACCGATTTTAAGAAAACTAGCGCCCAGATGTTGACCACTCTCTTGAATGCCAATGCTAAAGGCAGAAGAAGGTATATTCGTTTAGTAATAAAAGACGAACCCCACGCCATGATAAATATTCCCTATAACGATGGGACTTTTATACGCGGCTCGATTCAAGATATTAGCGTAGTCGGCGTCTCATGTGTTTTTGAAAGAGATCCGTTTCTTGAACAAGATATGGTGGTCCGCGATATTCAGTTAAGACTGCATAGTATTCTGATTAAAACCGAGGGGACCGTCTTTGGTGTACGCATTGATGGAGATACCAAAATGTATGTACTGATGTTTACACACGACAGTGATACGACCGTCTCTTACAAGATCCGAAAATACATTCATAATCTCTTGCAGGACAGAATGAATGTACTACTAACTTAAAAAGCTTAAAGCTTAGAATAATTTTATTTAAGGTGGTTTGTTATGGTTATTTTAACGTTGAATTGCGGCTCATCGTCTGCAAAGTATCAGGTATACGATTGGGAAGCTAAAGATGTGTTAGCGGTTGGTGTGGTTGAAAAAGTTACCTTTGACGGTTCTTTTATTACCCATAAAGCTAAAGGGCAGTCTGAATGGACGGTGCAGTGTAACTGTCCTACTCATACCGATGCGGTTAATCTTATTATCAAGACGCTGACGGATCCGGTACATGGGGTAATCGACGACATGGCGGTAATAAAAGCTGTGGGGCATAGAGTAGTACATGGCGGTGATAAATTTACCAAATCGATCATTGTCAATGATGAGGCAATACGGGTCTTTAATGAAATTAAAGATTTAAGTCCTTTGCACAATCCGGCTAATATTATGGGAATAGAAGCGGCAAAGAGCGTTCTGCCTAATGTGCCTCACTGCGCGGTTATGGATACGGCTTGGCATCAGACAATGCCTGCCGAAACATTTTTGTACGCGGTGCCTTACGAATGGTACACGCAGTACGGAGTGCGCAGATACGGTTTCCACGGCACTTCATTCTTATACACGGCAAAGCGTGCGGCAGTCCTTCTTAAAAAAGACCCTTTTAAGACCAATGTCATCATAGCGCATCTGGGAAATGGTTCTTCGATCAATGCAGTTAAAGACGGATGTTCTTTTGATACGTCTATGGGCGTTACCCCTTTAGAAGGGCTGATTATGGGAACTCGCTGCGGAGATATAGACCCTGCTCTGCCTTTTTATGTTATGCGTAAAACCGGTATGAGTGCATCAGAAATGGAGAGCGTCCTTAACAAAAAATCAGGGCTTCTCGGTATCACAGATTCATACGTGGACAGGCGGGACATACAAAAAGCGGCGCTTGCAGGGGATAGCAAAGCCCGCTTGGCGCAGGCAATGGAAGCGCATCGGGTAAAAAAGTACATCGGTGCTTACCAAGCGGCGCTGGGGAGAGTTGATGCTTTAGTGTTGACAGCAGGTGTCGGCGAATTCGCTTCATTTATGCGGGCGAAAATACTCGAAGGGCTTGAGCATAACGGCTTTGTTTATGATCCGGCAAAGAACGAGCTTGCCCATACACGAAATGTAGAGACGCGTATTTCCAAAGACGACTCGCCTATTCCGATTTACGTTATTCCTACGGATGAAGAATTGGTAATGACGGAAGATGCGTATGCTCTCATGCAGGGTACATACGATATACATACGAAATTTACTTATTCATTCCAAAACTCGGATTATATCAATAAAGGCAGAGCGGCGGGACTTGCAGAAGAATTACAGAAAAACCCGCAATTAAAGACGATTCTTGCAAACTCATAATTTATCAAAATAGTACCTTCAGATTTCCAATTCCCTCTGCCGGCAGATATCCTGATCAGGCAGTAGGGTAAAAAACAAAGACAGGCCAATCCACGCCGGCGTGGATTGGCCTCTTAGTCGGCGGAAGTGATTGAAAGATCGAGTATTGTTATTTCAACCCGGCGGTTGCGCGAGCGCCCGGCTTCGGTCGTGTTAGAGGCAATCGGCTTGCTGCTGCCCCACCCTTTGTAAATAAACCGGTTAATGCTTAAGCCGCGGCTAACCATCTCGTCAACTATGCGCTTGGCCCGCAGCTCTGAAAGCTGAACACCGCTGCTCTCCGAAGCGGCCGCCGTGTGCCCTTCCACTAAAAAACTGCGATCCGAAACCTGACGCAGGATAGCTGCTATATCATCAAGCCTCTTCCGTTCGGAAAGCAGCAGTTGATCCGAATCCGCTGTAAATTGTAAATCGTTTATCAGCAGCTTTACGCCTTCCGGCACCGATGCAATCTCTATATCAGGACTACTCTCAATCTCTAGGTCCGGCTTAGGAGCCGGTTGCGGAGGAGAAGCCTCTGTAAGAACCGGTTCCTTTTCTGCCGGCGCTGCACGTTCCGGCTCAGGCAACAAAAGCGTCCGCCGAATCGTGGTGATAACTTGATCACGGTTAAGAGGAACGGCGTGTTGACCAAAAGTCAGCGTAAACCCCCGAAAACGCAGCGTAGAACCATCGTCAAAGAAAAACGTTTCATCAAGCGTATCTTTCATCATTAAAGGAAGCCCATCACTCACCTGAATCAAAATGTCGACGGTATGAGACCCCTGAATCCTGAACTCGCCTCTGTAGGACGAAGGATAGCGGGCAAGAATACGGTGGACAGGTATCCCCCGGTATTGCTCCACACCTTTGTATTCATATTCCGCAGTAAAAGGCACGAGGACAGGTTTTCCGGAGTTAAGAGGATCAACGGCACGATCTGCCGGCGCTTTCCACGTGGTGCCGGGGAAAACTGCTTCGGAGGGAAAGGCGGGAAAGCCCCGCAGCGAAGGAAACCCGGTATCATTGTTAAGGTAAAGTCTGCCGTTAGGATGGATTTCAAAGCTCACGTTCACTATCGCATCAACCGGTTTGGCGTTGTGCCGCATATCACGGAGCGTCTCTTCGAGGACAAAGAAGTTTCCCCAGTAAGAAAAAGCTTCGGTATCGGTATTTATGCTTTGGTTTAGAAACCCATGCACCTCACGGTGGGTAAGTCCTGTGTATTTTCCATTAACATAGCGCGACCAATCGGAGCGTTCAACGATTGAATAAGAGCCGGTGCTTGCCCTTCTGAGCAAAGCCGGCTCTTCTTGGGCGCCAAGCTGTACTGCAGCCAGCGCAAGGCAAAAGATCATACTAATAAACTGAAACATATATACACTATCGGAAGTTTTTCAGCCGCAGCCCGCCCGCCAGCGGGTTTCAACGTTTCGGCACTGTATCGAAGGCGGCGTACGACTCTTCGTCTGAAAGAAGGCGCAGGAGGTCTGAGCTGTTCTGGGCAGGAGGTCTGACCTGATTTTGGGTCGGAGGTCTGAGCTGATTTGGGCTAGAAGGTCAGACCTCCGACCCCAAAATCAGGTCAGACCTTGCTTCTTGTAGGCAGAAAGCCGTACGCCTCTCTCGATACAACAACCTCTGAAACAGGCCGTGCCTGCTTTGAAACAGCCTGCGGCTGAGACCTCCGACCCGAAGGGGTCAGACCTCAAACCCGAAGGGTCAGACCTCCGACCCCAAAATCAGGTCAGACCTTGCTTCTTGTAGGCAAAAAGCCGTACCCCAATCCCGATACAAAAACCTTTGAAACAGGCCGTGCCTGCTTTGAAACAGCCTGTGGCTGCAAAAAGCCGTACTCCGCCTTTGATACCAACAGCGTAACGTTGAAACCCGCTGGCGGGCGTAACGTTGGAACACGCTGGCGTGGGTTGGCCTGCTATGGCTGTTCCCAACCGCCTGATTGCCCATTCCTCAAACTGTCAAGCCGCACACCCGCATCCGCTGTGGTCTTGCGTTGCTTGGCGTTAGACCTGTCTATTTGTACATATACTACGGCGCCGTTCTTTGCACTGTTCGTATCGTCAATGGTCCCGCCGCCGTTCTTGGTGAGTATGCCAGTACCGTTCACATACACGCCGCCGCCTGC
>JAITAM010000206.1 GCA_031284085.1 Spirochaetaceae bacterium | reverse complement strand
AAAAGCTAAAAGGCCGCACGATGCAAAGAGCATCGTGCGGCCTTCTTTTGCAGCCTTCACGCAGACTACTTGCTCCACTCTTGGGCAAGCTCAATGATAACACGGCAGGCTGCAACCATCTCAGGAACAGATGCCCATTCGTTTAGACTGTGAAAGTTATGACCGCCTGTGAAAATATTCGGCGTCGGTATGCCCAGTTCCGTAAGCCGCGAACCGTCCGTCCCGCCGCGAATGGCTTTCATCTGATACGTTACCCCTGCCTGTTCAAAAGCTCTCTTGAGATGTTCTACTACCAAAGGAGACTCAGAAATCTTCTCCTTCATGTTGTAGTACTGCGCCTTGACATCAAGACTAACTGTGCCGCCGGGAAACTGCGCCTCCACCGCACGAGCAAAACTAGAAAGCGCCGCCACACGGCGCTCAGCTCCTTCCCGCTCAAAATCCCGAATGTACACCTCTAAAAACGCTTTGTCTAAATTACCGCCCATCTCCGTAATACAGTAATACCCGTAGTACCCGTCAGTCGCTTCAGGACTCTCGGCACGCGGCAAAAGTCCTGCAAAGCTGAAGGCCATGCTGGAAGCATTTACCAAAACACCCCGCGCCGTCCCCAAGTGGATTACGTTCCCTTTGAACTTGACCTGCGCCTGATACGCATTGAAACACTCTATCTCCAACTCGCCTAAACCGCCGCCGTCAAGGGTATAGCACGCACAGGCTTTAATAGCCTCCAAAGGAAAACAAGGCAAGCCTTTTCCCGTTTCTTCATCCGGCGAAAAGATTATTTCCAAAGCGCCGTGCTTTAGCTCAGGATGGTGCAGGAGAAAGTCTAAAGCTCCCATGATCTCGGCAATACCGGCTTTGTCGTCCGCCCCAAGCAGGGTCGTGCCGTCTGTATGTATAAGAGAAGCGCCGATTTGTGCGCGAAGATCGTGATCCTGCGCCGGATCAAGCAAGGTATTGCCGAAACTATCTTGTATGCGCGCACCGTCGTAGCGCTCTACCACAGTGGGCTTTACATTATTACCGGGAAGTTCCGATACCGTATCAAGGTGCGCCATAAATCCTATAACCGGACGATCTTCCTTGCCGCAACTTGCAGGAATTCGTGCAATGACATAACAATGATCGGTCAGCGTAAGGTCTTCAATCCCCATCTCTTGCAATTCATGCACAAGAGCGCGCGCCAAATCCCACTGCCCTGCTGTTGAAGGTGTTTCTGTACCGTGTTGATCGCTTGCGGTAGAAAAAGTAACGTAGCGTAAAAATCGCGGGACTACCAACTCTTTAAGCTCTTCATTCATAGTTATAGTTATCGGCAATGATGAGAAAGAAATGCTTTTAAGAAAAAAAATCGGGAATAATTATGTGGAAACTTTATCTTTTATCGTTTATACTAAATCATACTTGAAGCGCACAAAGTGTAGCGCAAACGGTTATTCCCCTCTTGTGAGGGTTTATTGACAGATGAGGAGGACGGCTAATCCTACAAAGAGTTTCATTGACAAAGATGAAGCATGAGGATTTCCACAGCCTATTTTTTATGACAAAACGTGATTTCCCTAAAATTCACTTCTACGATCAAGACTTTGTTGAGATATACGACAAGACATGGGCGTGGATAGCGGATTTTTGGAATAACTGTTCTGAGAAAATTGCTGCAATACCGGCAGAAAAACGTATGCTATCTCCCGACGAGGGTAAATCTGAAAAGCGTATAAGCGGGCGGTTCTTTTCACACCCGGGCAGTCCTGTGGTGCTGCAAAGCGATGCTATTTTCGCCTCTTTTTTTCTTGTATATTCAAACCGCATTTACCAAGCAAATCCAACCATAGATATTTTTTACGATAGGCAGGAGGCTAACGGCGCTATTCGATCTATGTACAGTATCGAAACAGGCCTTGCGGTAATGGAAAATGCGGATAATCCTGAAAGTATCGGCTTGCCCTTGTTTGCATGGGCTGAATTTAACTTGTACCATAAGTCGGCGAACAAAAAACGTATAAAAGAGGTCGTGCCTAAAATAAACAAATATGTAACATGGATAGACTCTCTTTACAAATGCGATAACGGTCTTTATGCGGTTCCGCTTTCTGCAACCGGCATGACTAACGCGCCGTGGGGAGATACCGTGTACCCTGTGGACTTTAATACCATGATGGCAATCAACGCTTTATACATGAGCGCGCTCTCGGACATATTGAACGATAGAGATTTAGGTATTCGTTACAAAAGGCAGTACTTTGCCTTGAAGTACTGTATTAACCAAAAAATGTGGGACCCCAAGACCGGCTTTTATTACAACCTTGATAAAGATGAAAACTGGGTTCCCATAAAAACTATAGCAGGCTACTGGCCGCTGCTCGCTGAAATCTCTAATGAGGATAAGGCCGAGCAGCTGGTAAGAAAATTGCAAGACCCGCGTGTCTTCGGCTCGCCACATCCTTTCCCATCGGTGGCCCTTGATGAAGTCTCTTTTGATAAAAATGGGAACGGGTTTCGCGGTTCGGTCTTTCCATACCTTACGTTTATGGTGATCAAGGGACTTGAGCGCTACAACCGGCACGATCTTGCCCGCGAGTGCGCCATCCGCCACCTTTACTTCATTCTCGACTCCATGATTCCTGAGGGAAGCCCTCACAACGGCCACCATAACGGCATACCGCATAAGGGGCGGCTGTGGGAGGCGTATTTGCCGCTCGAAGAAGGCCCTGCTCTGGGGATTGATCAGGCGGATTTTCCGCGCGAACAGTACCTTAGTTACGATGCCCTTTCAACGATATGTTTAATGATAGAAAATATTGTGGGCTTGTCTATTTCGCTGCCCCGCAAAACGGTCGATTGGACCATTCCAAACATGGAAGTCATGGGGATAGAAAATCTTTCGCTTAAAAAGAACATGATCACGATACTTTCCAACAAAAGTGGCAACAGGGGCTGGGAGATTTATGCGGAAAGCGAGAAGCTTTACTATTTTACCATCAATATATTGGATAAAAAGAAAAAAACACTTCCTATCCCGTCTGGGAAATGCTCAATGTTGATCGATAAACTCTTATAATCCGCTTATAAAGGCAGATTTTGTATCCTCGTTTTTGGTCTTGTCTATCAAAAAGGCAAGACCGGAGCGGGGATTTTTTTCAGGCCGGCCAA
>JAITAM010000142.1 GCA_031284085.1 Spirochaetaceae bacterium | reverse complement strand
CTAGGCTGAGAAAGGGCGCAAAGCTTAAATCAAGGCTCAAAGGCAGTTTAGAGCTTGCCCTAACTGGTAGACACGGAAACCAAGAGGGAAATAGAGCAGGAGAGGGAAAAAAGATGGGAAAGAAGACAAAAAGCGGCGTGTGTATACCAGAGAATTCAAAGCCGAGTCGGTAGTCCGCGCCGACTTGGCCGTTTACACAACGTTGGTTATGTTCTGAAATTATTGTATCAGAGGCAGTCCCTCCTCAAATCAAACATTTATTGTCAGGGCAGTAGCGATTTCCTGTGTGCAAAGAGCCATTTTCTGCGTGCAGGGAACCTTCGCCTGCGTGCAGGGAACCTTCGCCTGCGTGCAGGGAACCTTCGCCTGCGTGCAGGGAATCATCGCCTGCGTGCAGGGAATCACTTCCTGCGTGCAGAGAATGACTATCTACACGCAAAAAATATTTGGCTGTGTGCAGAAAAGTGTTCAATTATGTGCAGAATAGAGAGGCGCATTTCAAAATACAAGCATTTGCATATACGCAGCGCCGAAAAACTGAAAAAGAAGTTGCGGCTGTGTTGACGCCGCCGGGAAATCCCTCCATTAGCTATATTCTTTTCTGAAACCAGCGCCTAGAATATAGCCCTCCGGCATTACCTTTACAACGCGCAAGGCTTCTGGCCGCTTTTTCTTGCCCCCGCGGCTTCTCAATTAGGTTCTTCCAACCATCCGCCTTTGTTCTTCTTTTTCCCCGCAGCAGGGTTCCCCGATACGGCTGGCTCTGCCAGCGCCGAAAACTTAGAACAGGCCGTGCCTGTTGTGAAAAAATCTGCTTTACAAAAGAGATTTGCAGCCCTAAACTCTTTTAAGAGGTATAATAATGAAAAAACAGCGGAGAATAGCCTGCTTAGCAGCGCTTCTATTTTTAATCGTATATTCCCTAGCCGCGCACGGGATACAACAATCATCAGGTCCTACAACTATTGAATTCTGGTTCGGTCCTACCTCAAGCGAGGCAGGGCCGCCGCCTTCGGATTGGAAAGCACTGCGGATTATTAAAGATACGTTGGACATCAACTGGGTATTGAGTATGCTGCCGAGCAACACAGGCGACCGGCATACCAAGCTGAATGCTGCGGCGGCTGCCAATACTCTGCCTGATATGTTCTGGGTTGACCGTGAAATCTTACAGAGTTTGGTTAAGACCGGTCTTGTGGCGCAGGTCGATGACCTTTACCCTTTAATACCGAATTGGTATAGACTATACGGCGGCGATGCCGGGCGGGACTATACCGCTTTTAACGGAAAGTCTTATGCGATTCCCTTTATGGGCGGCGGCCAGCCGCGCAATGAAGGGATGCTTATCCGCAAAGACTGGCTCGATAAGCTCGGTCTTTCAATTCCAGTTACCGCTGAGGACTATCTTAGCGTAATGAGGGCGTTCACCTTTAACGATCCGGACGGGAATGGGCGTGCCGACACCTACGGCTACGGCGCTTTTATGGATATTAACGCCGCTACGGAAGGCTTGGGCAGTCGATTAGACCCTATTTTCGGCGCTTTCGGAGTGGCTGGGACATGGAACCTCTCTCTCAACGCCGCCGGTCTTAACGTACGCAAACCGGCGTACTATGAGGCTCTTGCCTACATTAAAACTATGATTGACGAAAAGGTAATCGATCCGAATTGGCTAAGTTACGGCAGGGACGATTTCCGTGCGGCTTGGAAACAGGGGCGTTTTGGGATAATGAGGGAAAATCATTCTGCCTATGCCTCTGAAGCTAACTATGCTCCCTTTGATAAGAACTTTCCCAAAGGCGATTGGATCGTCATTGATCCGCCTAAGGGGCCGCGAGGGGAAGCGGCGGCCGGCGTCTATACCAGCTCTTTTGGAACGATTGCCATTTCTACTAAAGCAATACAACAAGGGAAGGGGCAGGCTATTGCACGGCTTTTTGAATGGCTTGCGACCGATGAAGCTTACTACCTTTTAGGCTGGGGAGAGGAAGGGGTAAACTATACTTTTGATGATAAGGGGAGTCCGGTTATTGACGGCTTACCGGACCCTTCTAAGGCGTACACCCGTCCTGATATGATACCGCTTACTCAACTGCGCGGTTATATTCAGCGCAACAGCGATAATGAATTGCGGTCTCGCTATCCTACTTATAAAGCTCCAAGTTCCGGTAAAACCATGAGCGCTCTGGTTACGCTGCGTGATATGCAGGCGCGGCCGTGGGTTTCTCTTGTCGGCGTTGATAGTTTACCGCTTCCCAGCTCAGACCTAAAGCGTTTTTATGAGCAGGGAGTCGTTGAATTTATTACCGGAGTGCGAGCGCTTACTAAAGAGAACTGGGATGCGTGGCTCTTGGAATTTGACCGGCTTGGCGGTCTTGCATGGGAACAAGCCGGAATCAATACGGCAAAAGCTAACAGCTATTTACGATAAGGAGTGGTCTATGCGTACCAACACGGATAGTGAATTACTGCGTAAAAATATCAGAAGGCATCTTTCCGTTTATGCTTTACTGGTTATTCCGTTTGTATACTATGTCATTTTTAAGTATTTGCCCATTTGGAATGGGCAGATTGCCTTCAAGGATTTTATGCCCCTTGACGGTGTTATGGGCAGCCGGTGGATAGGGTTTGAGAACTTTCAAACCTTCTTTAAGTCTTTCTATTTTGGTGAATTGCTCCGGAATACGCTTTTTTACAGCTTCGCTAAGCTTTTGGTAAGTGTGCCGGTGGCAATTATCCTTGCGCTTGCCTTGTACGAATGCCCTTACCCGAGATTCGGCAAGGTTGTCCAGACTCTAGCTTACCTGCCGCACTTCCTCTCATGGGTCATTATGTACGGTATTCTCCTTGTGCTGCTTGCGCCCGGCGATGGTATCATCAACGATATTATCAAGTTTTTAGGGGGGCAGCCGGTTGCTTTTCTCACCGATACAGCAACTTTTCCTTGGATTATAATTATATCGGACGCATGGAAAGAGATGGGGTGGAGTGCGATTATCTTTATCGCAGCGCTCATGGCCATTGATCCCTCGCTGTTTGAAGCTGCTACTGTGGAAGGGGCAAGCGCGGTTCAGCGTGTGTGGCACATCACGCTTCCTTCAATCCGTCCGGTGATTGTAATGGTGGTGCTGCTTCGGCTTGGGACTATTCTTGATGCCGGCTTTAACCAAATGTTTATGCTGTATTCAATCCCGGTCTATAGCGTGGCGGATATTATTGACACGTGGGTTTACCGGCAGGGCTTGCTTGAATTCCAGTTTGGGCTTGCTACGGCCGTAGGTATTTTCAAAGGGGTGATTGGCTTGTTTACCATTGTTCTTTCAAACTGGTTGGTAAAAAAGGTGGCGGATTCTTCGCTATTCTAGATAGCGGACAATTATGGTGGAGGATAGGATTATATGAAAAAGCAAAAGAACGCGAGCGTTAAATCGACTCTTGCGGATAAAATTTTTTATGTCGTAATCATTACGTTTCTAGTCATTATCTTGATCGTTGTTGCGGTACCGATGTGGAGTACTATTACACTTTCATTCCGTCCCAACGATTTTATCGGTAGCAATTTTGAAGGAATGTTTCTTGCTCCGTGGAAGTGGTCGAATGCTGCTTACAAAGCGCTGCTTGGTAATAGAGGATTTTTTAACGCATTTGTCAATAGTTTCAAAATTCTCATCATGGGCGTTATATCGGCGCTTTTCCTTACCATTCCTCTTGCCTATGTACTATCGGTAAAGACGCTTCCGGGCAGAAAATGGCTTACTATTTTTATATTGGTGCCGTACCTTTTTAATGTTGGTATGATTCCGGCGTATCTTGTGGTAAGAAACATGGGACTCATCGATCATCTTGCAGCAATTTTTCTCCCTTCTGCGATTAGCACCTACAACTGCCTTATTATGCGTGGCTTTTTTGAGGGTATTCCTGAAGAATTAAAAGAATCTGCTCGTATTGACGGCGCCGCCGAGTGGTATGTCCTTGTGCGTATTATTTTGCCGCTTTCAAAGCCGATTATTATGACCATAGGATTGTACTACGGCGTCTCGTTTTGGAATGATTTTTTTCATGCAATGCTGTACTTAAACAGCAATGCACTCCAGCCGCTGCCGATTCTACTGCGCAATATTTTGATGGCAAGCGGTATGAATGAATTTGTTGAAGTAAACGCTTTTGGTAATGCAAATGTTCAGGCGATTAAAGCTGCAAGTGTTTTTATGGCGGCAATTCCCATGGTTGTTGCCTACCCCTTTATTCAAAAATACTTTACCAAAGGAACGCTGCTCGGAAGTGTAAAAGGCTGAGTTAGGTATGTGTAATACCATAAAATATTTTTTGGAGGAGTTATGAAAAGGAAATTAGTGGTAGCCGTTATGATGCTCTGCATTATGACGGGTGTGTTTGCAAACGGTAAGAATGATGCTTCTGCCGTTGCATCAGGTCCGGTTGTTATCGATCTGTGGTATGGTGCAGCCGTAACCGAGGCGGGTCCTCCGCCTTCTAATTGGAAGGTGTTACAGCTTATTAAAGACAAATTCAATATTGATTTGAAATTGACAGCCCTTCCTTCTAACGAAGGCGATCAGGACGTTAAGATTCAGGCGGCCGGCGCTTCTAATTCGCTGCCGGACCTGTTTATGGTAAGGCGGGATGCTTGGCTCAACCTCATTCGTGCAGGGCTTATCGCACCGGTTGATGATCTGTATGCCCAAATGCCTACACGGGCAAAGGTGCAGTACGATGCGGATAGCCGGGCATTCACCACAGTAAACGGCAAATCTTATGGACTTGCCTCGCCGGGTGCAATCGTCAAAAACGAAGGCGTGCTTATCCGCAAAGATTGGCTCGATAAACTCGGTCTTTCAATTCCGGTAACCACTGAGGATTATCTCAATGTAATGAAGGCGTTCACCTTTAACGATCCGGATGGAAACGGCCGTGCCGATACCTACGGCTATGGCGCTTTTATTGAGATTGATGCTATGAGTGAAGGGTTGGGACGCCGCTTTGATCCGCTTATGGGTGCTTTTGGTGCGGCCGGCACGTGGAGCCTCAATAAAGCAGATCCCGGACTTACTATCCGTAAAGCTGCCTATTATGATGGACTTGAGTACATAAAGAGTATCATTGATGCAAAAGTGATCGATCCAAACTGGGTAAGCTATGGAAAAGATGATTTCCGTGCGGCATGGAAACAGGGTCGGTTCGGTATCATGCGTGAGCAAAATGCCGCCTACGCTGCTGAATCGAACTACGCTCCCTTTGACAAAAATTTCCCCAACGGAGAATGGATTGTCATTGATCCTCCTAAAGGATCAAGCGGGAAGCTTTCCTCCGGAGTCTATACTCAAGGCTATCGGATTTATGCTATGTCAACAAAAGCGGCGCAAGCCGGTAAAGGTCCTGCCATTGCGCGGCTTTTGGAATGGATGTCCTCAGACGAAGGGTATTACCTCTTAGGCTGGGGTGAAAAGGATTTGAACTATATTCTTGATGCGAATGGTGTTCCTACGGTTGATGGTCTTTCTGATCCGAACAAAGGCTACTCAAAGCCGGAGATGCAGTCTTACACACAGTTGCGGAACTTGGTTTATTACAACGGGGAGATTGAGCTTTTAGCACGCTATCCTAGTTATAAGACCGCCACTTCCGGCAAAACCATGAGCGCCCTCACGGTGCTTCGTGATATGCAAAAGCGTCCATGGACTCCGGCGATTGGAGCGGATACACTTCCGACACCTAATGCCGACTTAAAGCGCTTCTATGAACAGGGAGTTATCGAATTCCTTACTGGACGCCGTCAGCTTACAAAGAGCAACTGGACTACATGGCTTGCCGATTTTGATAAACTTGGTGGTGCTGATTGGGATAAAGCTGGTATTGCCGCTGCCCAAGCCTCAAATCTGATAAGATAAAAAACTTATGGTTACCGGTTGCTTCTTAAAGCAACTGGTAACCGATTCTTTTTAACTTGACACACGTATTTATAAATTGAGTTGCTGCTACTGTTTACTGCGCTGCTGTCTGTCAAAAAAACTAATCCCCGTAGCTTTGCTCCGCTGAAAAGTTGTGTGTAGATGGACAAGAGAAGCAAGGCGCGATGTAGCTGACCGGGGTAGGAAAATAAGTGCAAAGCCGGGAACAAACACAACACTGGTAATACCATTTGAAACAACGGTAAGCGCCGAGATGAACAGGAAGATGATGGTCATCACCTCGCTTAAGGACAGATGCCCTGCTGGAAACCACCGGCTTTTTTGTTCCTCGGTAGATAATGGGCATGACAATAGTGTTCAATGGGCGTACAAAAGTCATTAAGATTGCAATAGATACTTGATATAGATCGTGCATAAGGAATTCTTTCCATTTCTTGTATTGAGATAAGTATTTGGTCTAGACGCTGTTCGCAGTGAGGAAAGAGATATAAATGCAAGCCAAATAGATAAAAGCCGTAACTATACGGTCAATCTTCTCATGGCGGGTGCAAATCCCTTACGCTTTATTCCCACGCCGGTGTTCCGCCGCAATTTGCCAACCTTGGTTTTTGCTGCCGCGGAGCCCTTAACGGTCGGAACTTTATGTAGCATGGATTACAGAACTTTTATTATGGGTTATAGAACTCTTATTATGGGTTATAGAACTCTTATTATGGATTATAGAACTCTTATTATGGGTTATAGAACTTTTATTATGGGTTACAGAACTTTTATTATGGATTACAGAACTCTTATTATGGGTCATAGAGCCTCCATAGGACACTCAAAATCTGGGAAGCTTCTATTAAAAAAGATTACAAGATACTCAGGCGCCCCGGCCAATATCGTGTTTTCATGGAAACATTATGCGCTTGCGTAGTTAGAAATAGATGCGCTTTGAGCAACAAAGACTCTGGGATGCCTTTGCCTTTAGGCTGCGCCGGCGCAGCTCTCGATACCGGCGCCGCAGCTTTAGAAATAGGCCGCGTTTGTTGACACAAAAAAAACGGCGGAATATACTTAACGCTAAGGAGAAAAAAATGGGCTATAAAACTATCGTATTAACGATGTATGGCAGCGGCAATACGATTGAGAGTATTTCAATAACGTTGTTTGATGGGCTCGAACCGCCGTATCATAGCGGGTTAAATCATAGTGCAATAAACTATTGCAATACTATCAATGCGCTTGAGCTTAGTAACGGCCAATGGGTTTATGCAAGCATAATAAGCGAAAATAAAAGAGTGCTTTTGGAAAAACCACCAAAATTTGATATAATCAATTCATTGGACGACAGGGCGCTTCAAAAAATCTTACGAGAAGTCTCTTCTATTGACTTGGCTAAAGCGGTAGTGGACTGCAACGAGGCAACACAAGAAAAGATTTTCAGGAATATGTCTAGGAGGGCGGCGGTAATTTTGAAAGAAGACATGGATGCGCAAAAAGACATTAGCATAAATGAAATCAAATCATCTCAAGAGAATATCGTCAAGGTTATCAAGAAATTATGCGACAGCGGCGACATTGTTTTATTTTTGTAACGGCACAGCGTTTATAGTAAGGGGGAAGGCATGGGCGACGATGAATTTGCTGCTGAATACACCGATTTTATCGAACGGGTATATATAATTTCAGAAAAAGCCCGCAAAGAAGGGTTATTGGCGGTGGAAAAAATGATAGATGAAAATAAATATATAAACAGGGACGTATTTGAATTGGGGCTAAGATTAGCCATTGATGGAGCCGATGGAGAGCTTATTAAGAAAATATTAACAAATATTGTTGAACTTGAAGAGGATAAAAACAAAAAATTGCTAAAGAATATACAAAAAGAAGCGGCTCTTGCTATACAGGAAGGGTTGAATCCGCGCTCGCTTATGCTCTTGCTGAATTCATACGTAACCATCAATATTGAGGAGACAATGAAAAAATACAACGCAGAATGAGCCGGCTGGTCTTTGCCTGAAGGCGCTTTAATGAAAAACGCCGCACTTTATATGCGGCGCTTCGGTAAACTACCGTCCTGCTTATAGTTTTTATCTCCGGTTCTGTCAAACCTTATCATGTTACCCAGAAGCTTATTAAACAAAGGGCGCTGGAAATGAATGCACG
>JAITAM010000139.1 GCA_031284085.1 Spirochaetaceae bacterium | reverse complement strand
CTAGCACTGAGACACATTCCAACCGGAATGTTATGCACAATGAGGGTATATCCTATCATTTTATCTCATATTTTTTAATTGTTTTTATTCCACTTTTCATTATTAGTTTTCTTAAAATTTTGTTATAAAGAAAAGGCATTTTTAATATCTTGAATATTATCTTGATCCTAATTCCCAATGTGCTCATATAATATTTATATTCAATATTTTTAAAATTTCCATTTATTATTTCTGCCAATTTTTTTGCACTTTCCATGGAATAACTTATACCTTCTAATGAACTTGGACTAATCATGCCTGCCGCTTCTCCTATTAAATACACTCCATCTTTCCCTGTACATGTACTCATAAACCTTTTATTTAAATATACAAAACATCCTTCTCTTTTCACTAATTTTCCTAATGAAATACCGCTTTCTTTTATTTTTTCTTTTAATGCTTCAAATCTCATGTTACTATCTTTTTCCGGAAAGGCTCCTCCAATAATAAGATAATTATCTTTTGATATTGTCCAGCTATATGAATCTGTTATCTCTTTGCTAAAAATACATGAATAAAATGGTGAATTTGTATCGTCTTCATACCATTCTTGGATAGATATATATCTATATATTTTATATTTTTTATAAAAAGTATTCCTAACAATAGAATTTGCACCATCCGCTCCAATTATGATTTTTGCTTTTTCTATCCTTTTCACGCCCTTTGTTTTTAATTCCAAACAATATGATGCATCATCTTCCTTCTTTATGCCCATACAAATGGTATCATTGCATATTTCTATTTTATCTGGAATTAAAGAAATCAAAAATTTGTCAAACTTAGCTCTATTCATATTTACATAAAATCTTTGATAAAATTTTTCAATATGGTTATCTAAATCTATAGTTTTTACAGAAAATATCTGAGGATTAACCAAAATTTCTTTTGACAAACAAATATCAAACTGAGCAAGTATTTTTTGTGCATCCGGTGATAACAATCCTCCACAACATTTGCTGTCATTAGAATTTTTTCTATCAATTGCAATCACCTTATATTTTTTATCCAATAATCTTGCCAGTGTAGCACCGGCAGGTCCTAAACCAATAATAGCAATATCATACATAATTATAAAATCCTTAGTCTAACCTTTCATTTCGTATAAAGTCCGACTGTATTTTGTAGAGCGAATAAAGGTTTTGTGAAACAAAGATCAATAGCCATCCAACGAATGGTGAAGCGTATACCGGCGACCTGTTAGGCGCAGTACACCCTTTTTTATATTGAATTATAATCGATAATAATTTCATTTATTGTATCTATAGCCGATTTTACAAAAACCGGATTGCTTTTTCGATAATATGGAATTATTAATGCCGCCTGATGTAAAGCATATGCGCAAGCTCTATGCCATAGAGTATCATCGACATCTAATTTTTTTCTGAAAATATTTCTATTTTTGCTATCAAAAACTGTCCATGCTGGTATTATATCAAATGCTGGATCACCTACCCCTGCACTGCCGAAGTCTATTATTGCTGATATATGGTTATTTCTAATTAAGATATTTGATTTAAGTAAATCTGCATGAATCCATACCGTCTTATTATTCCAAATAGGTGTATTTACAATAATTTCCCATATCTTAACTGCTTTTGTATATTTTATTTCTTCCCTTGAAGCATTAAGAGCTTCTACAGTTATTCCATCCAGTTCAAGGAGCGGCTTTCTACCGGCTTTAGGTGCATCTTCTATTATACTAATTGCATGTAATTCTTTTATAAAATCGGATAGTTCAGATATTATAATTTGAAAATTTGTAATTCTATTATTATCATACGGTTCACCTTTTATCCAATTATAAATTGCCCAATGAAGTGGATATAAATTGTTGGGTTTTCCCAATTTTATTGGCTGTGGAATTTCAATCGTTATTTTTTCTGAAAGATAAAGTAATAAGTTATATTCCTTTACTATCGAATCGGCATACTCTTTCAGCTTGGGTAAACGTATGTAATAATTTTTCCCTAATCTAAAAATTGAATTTACGGTACCGGTGGAGTCAAATTCACGTACCGGTAAATTTTTATATTCCGGAAATTGTTCTTTTATTAGGCTTTTTACGACTTGTGTATTAATACTTAACTGATCATTATGTAATATTTTCATATTTTCACTATATATTGTCTTAAACAAAAAATCTAGGGTGTATTGCCTCTAACGTTCCGGCTTGTATGTGGCAGTTTTGCGGGATAGACTGTGAGAGACGTAGTCGGCCTAGGCATGAACTCCACAGAATGCTTTAATAGGAAACATATATAAATTTATTATGTACTGTTTTTTGCCCACCATTACCAATTATCTGCACCATGGATGGCACAGAAGGTCTATTTATAAATATATGCTTTCAAATTTTTCTTATGCTTTTCTCCTTATATCATTTTTTGGAATTTCAATGATTATATTATTAATATCAAAATCAGATACAACCGGAATAGCCGCCCTCGTTCTGAACATATACATTTTATGGAAAGAATCCATGCTCTCATTATAGACAATCAAGGCTTGATTGTCAAAAGCCAGACTTTAATTTAGGACAAATCAAGCTGATTTGTCCTAAAATCAGCTTGATTTGTCCTAAAACTAGTTTGGTTTGTTCTAAAATCAGCTTGATTTGTCTTAAAATCAAGCTGATTTGTCCTAAAATTAAGCTGATTTGTAGATAAAAAGCCATGCTCCGCCTGTGATACCGATGCCGAGAACTTAGAAACAGGCTGATCTGTCATAAACCAAAGCTTGATTGTCTTAAAGTGAGTTTCTCTCGATTGAATGGACAAAAAATTAAGCTTATGATCAAAGGAGAGGATATCATGGAAGAAAGAAGAGTTTTTATCAGAGAGTTTAAGGACGGACTGTGGAGCTTGCCCTGAACACAAACCAGAATCATTTGAAGATTGCCCAAAACCTTGGCATTAACCAAAATATGCTTGCACGATAGAAGCGGAAGCAGAGAAAATACCCGGGATGAAAAGATGGTTCAGTTGCAAAAAGAAATTGCCAACCTGCGAAAGACTAATGGACTATTAAAAAAACTTTTATCCATCTTTTATCATACAAAATTCCCGGTAGCGGTATATCTGCTTATGTACCAGTATGAACATCGGAAGAATTCAACAAACTCTGCCTGTAGACAATAAGTGTGCGATGATGTTAGACTATGGGTATGGAAACAAGCAATGAGGTAATTCAAATTCCGGTTCGAATCAAGGAATTACGCGAAGACTTGGAGATCAGCGTCATAGATATGGCGCATGATACAGACATTCCCTATGAAACCTACCTGTCTTACGAAGAGGGAAAACACGATATTCCGATTAGCGTGCTTTATAAAATAGCCGCACGATGCGGCGTTGATGTAACGGTGCTCCTTACCGGAGACGATCCGCGGATGGATACGGCCGCCGTATGCCGAAATAACGGCGGAGTGCGCATAGAGCGGTATCCGGGCTATGAGTTTTCAAGCCTTGCCTACAATTTTAAGCACCGCAACCTAGAACCGCTTTTGGTATTCCTCGATCCCGCTCAAGAACCGGCCGCGCTTGTGTGCCATTATGGACAGGAATTTAACTATGTCATTGAGGGAACAGTGCAGGTAAGCGTTGGGCAGCGGAATTACCTCCTGCATAAGGGCGATTCCATCTATTTTGATGCGCGGCTGCCTCATGGGCAAAGCGCCGTTGGCGGTCCCGCCCGCTTTATCACGATTATTCAAAAGAGCGTTTCATAAAAGCGCAAACTTGTAGAGGAGAGCCTTGGATTTATGGCGAACGAATTACTGAGACGATATTGTCCGAAGATTGATTTTGACACGTATGAAGATTTTTTTGAGCATTACCGGTGCGTGGTGCCGGAGCGTTTTAATTTTGCCTATGATGTTGTTGATGAATGGGCTTGTATTCAGCCTGATAAGTCGGCGTTGGTGTGGACGGATGACTCGGGCATCGTAAAACGCTACACCTTTGCCGACATGAAGCGCCTTTCGGATAAAGCCGCCAACGTGCTTTTATCATTGGGTGTTAAGAAAGGCGATGTTGTGATGCTTATCTTAAAGCAAAGACCTGAAGTGTGGATACTGATAACGGCGCTGATGAAAATCGGGGCTGTGTGCATACCCGGCACCTATCAGTTGACGCAAAAAGACATTGCTTACCGATGCCGCATTGCCGAAGTAACGGTGCTCATCACGGTTGATGAGCCTTATCTGCTTGATGCGATTAGTGCGGCTGGGCCGGAATGTCCGAACTTACGCCACTGCGCCATAGTTGGTGATACGCAGCGCACCGGTTTTATTGATATGCGTGCCGCTATAAATGAAGCACAAGAGGATTTTACTCCCCCATGTTCAACGGCTGCGACCGATCCTATGCTTATCTATTTTTCTTCCGGCACGACCGGTATGCCGAAAATGGTGCGCCATAATTTTGCCTTCCCTTTAGGACACATTGTAACGGCAAAGTACTGGCAGTGCGTTGAGGACAACCGTATTCACATGACGCAAAGCGATTCCGGATGGGCGAAGTTTGCATGGGGGAAGATATATGGACAGTGGCTTTGCGGTGCAAGCATCGGCGCTTATGATACGGAAAAATTCACGCCTCAGGGTATGCTTGATGCATTGCAGCGCATCAAGCCCTATAGCTTTTGCGCGCCGGCTACCATCTTCCGCTTTTTGATTAAAGAAAACTTGTCCGCTCACGATTTTAGTTTTATTAAACACAGCTCTGTAGCGGGAGAACCTTTAAGTCCGGAAGTTTACCACAGAATAAAAGAGATGACCGGCTTGGAGATACGGGAAGGGTTTGGCCAATCGGAAGGGTCTGTATTAGCAGCGGCGTTCAAGTGGCTGCCGATAAAACCCGGCAGCATGGGTAAGCCTGCGCCGCTTTATGGGCTTGACTTGCTCGACGAGAACGGCGCGGTCTGTGATGACGGTATTATTGGAGTGATCAGCGTTACCGCTGCCGACAAAGCGCCGCCCGGACTCTTCACCGGCTATTGGAAAGATGAAGCTATAACCCGATCCCTCTGGCATGATGGTGTTTACAGTTCAGGCGATATGGCGTGGCGCGACGGCGACGGGTACTACTGGTTTGTAGGGCGCAATGACGATGTGATTAAGTGTTCAGGCTACCGTATCGGACCTTTCGAGGTGGAGAGCGCGCTTATGGAACACCCTGCGGTGCTTGAATGTGCAGTTACCGCGGCTCCTGATCCTGTGCGCGGTTCTGTGGTAAAAGCTACGGTGGTGCTGGCACGCGGGTTTGCCGCCTCTGATTCTCTGAAAAAAGAGCTGCAAAACCATGTAAAGCAAGTTACGGCGCCGTACAAGTACCCGCGGATCGTTGAATTTGTTGATGAACTGCCTAAAACGGCAAGCGGCAAGATCCAAAGGACCGTCATTAGGGCAAGGGATCAAGAATGCTCCTCCTCATAAGCCTGTCCCTCCCCAAGGACAGCCAATACTTGTTTTTCTTGAAAGCTTTCTGCTACAGTAACTATTATGCCGATAAAAATTCCCAAAGATTTACCTGCGTACCAAACATTGGTTAATGAACGAGTTTTTGTTATATCTGACGAACGAGCTAATCATCAGGATATTCGCCCCCTCAAAGTAGCAATAGTCAACTTGATGCCTACCACAGTGGTAACTGAAATACAACTGCTCAGGCTTCTTGGCAATACTCCTTTACAAGTCGACATAACCTTTCTGCGCATGAAAAGCCATGAGTCCCGTAATGCTCCACCCGGCCACCTTGAGCGCTTTTATATAGATTTTGAGCATATCCTCTCAGAGCGTTTTGACGGGCTTATTGTTACCGGCGCTCCGGTTGAGATGATGCCCTTTGAAGCGGTGGATTATTGGAATGAGTTGACCGCGGTATTTGACTTCTCCAAGAAAAACGTCTGGTCGACGCTGCATATTTGCTGGGGGGCGCAAGCCGGCCTGTACCACCACTACGGTATTCCTAAAACGCTCTTGGAGGAGAAGGTTTTCGGCGTTTTTCCGCATAGGATAAACGACCGGCATTTGGCATTATTCCGTGGTTTTGACGATGAATTTCTTGCGCCTCAGTCCCGCCATACGGAAAGCGATCGGGACGCAATAGCTGCGACGCCGGCTTTGTGTATTCAATCCGAGTCGGCGGATGTCGGCGTGTTCATTGTTACGGCAGAACAAGGCCGTGAGATTTACGTTACGGGGCATTTGGAGTACGATCCTTTAACGCTTGATCAAGAGTATCGGCGGGATCGTAGCAAAGGGCTTCCCATAGCCATTCCTAAAAACTACTATCCCAATAACAATCCCGATGCTGCGCCGGTTGTTTTATGGCGCGCCCATGCACACTTATTCTTTTCCAACTGGATTAACTACGTGTACCAAGAAACCCCCTATAATTTTGTAATGGTCTCAGGGGGTCAAGACCTCTAGGCGGGGTCAGACCTCTCCCGCTTCTTTCAGGCAAAAAGCCGTACACCTCTCCTGATACAACAACCGTAGAAACAGCCTGCGGTTGAGACCTCTAAGGCAGGGGTCAGACCTCTCCCGCTTCTTTCAGGCAAAAAGCCGTACTCAGTCCCTGATACAACAACCTTAGAAACAGCCTGCGGCTGCTTTGGAACAGCCTGCGGCTGAGATGAGCGCGTGCGCCGCCTTTCGACCATCACCCATCGCACGTATGACCGTCGCAGCCCCCTGAACAATATCCCCTCCTGCGTATATTTTATCAACCGAAGTTTTGTAGTCCTCCGTTACCAGAATACGCCCCCGACTATCGGCCTTTAGCTCAGGGTAAAGACGGGTAAGCAGCGGGTTAGGCTCGTTACCCAAAGCCACAATAACCGTGTCGCACTCGAAACTATAGTTTGCCTGCGCGGTATCAGAAATAGGAGCGCGGCGGCCGGATGAATCAGGAGCGCCAAGCGTAAAACATTGCAGCTCAACACCGCTGACCTGCCCCTTGCCCTGAATTGCAGTCGGATTGCGCAAAAAGTCAAAGATTACCCCTTCCTGCACCGCATGTTCTACTTCCTCAGCCCGTGCCGGCATTTCATCACGCGTCCTGCGGTAAACAATATGCACGTCTTCCGCCCCAAGCCGCCTTGCCATACGGGCTGCATCCATAGCAACATTACCCCCGCCGACAACAACAACCCGTTTCGATTGAACAAGCGGCGTGTCCGCCCGCTCCCTCTCGTAAGCTTTCATCAGATTGGCACGAGTCAAGTACTCATTTGCGGAAAAGACCCCGCTCAAATCTTCACCTGCAATGCCGAGAAACTTAGGCAAGCCCGCACCGCTTCCAATAAAGATTGCATCGTATTCTTTTTGTAATGCCGTTAGGCTAATCGTTCTGCCTATAAGAACGTTTGTTTCAATACGCGCTCCCATCTTCTTGAGGTTGTCTATTTCCGCCTCAACAATGCTTTTAGGAAGCCTGAACTCAGGAATCCCGTAGATTAAAACACCGCCGGTTTTGTGCAGCGCTTCAAAAATGGTAACGTCATGGCCGAATCTGAGACATTCGGCTGCACAGGTAATCCCTGCCGGCCCTGAACCTATGACGGCAACCTTTTTTCCTGTTGGAGCTTTGCGGGGCGGCAGCGCAGCACAACCCTCTTTCCGTTCCCAGTCCGCAGCAAAGCGCTCAAGTCTGCCTATTGCCACTGCTTTTTCCACAGCTTTAAGGGACTTGCCCACGGTACAGGCGCTTTGACATTGCTTTTCCTGCGGACAGACCCGTCCACAAACGGCCGGCAGCAGGTTGCTTTCTTTAATACATTGTATTGCGGACTGAAAACGACCGTCTTGAATCTCGGCGATAAAGCGAGGGATAGGCACTTGCACCGGACAGGCTGCAACACAGGGAGCGTTGGCACAACCAAGGCAGCGCTCTGCCTCTTGGCGCGCCTGTTCTTCACGGTAACCTAATGCCACTTCGTTCATGGTGCGTGTCCGCGCCAAAGGCTCTTGCAGCGGCATTTCTTGTGGAAGAATACTAAGCCGTTCTTTTATTGTTTTCATGGAAAGTACTGTACAGTAAAGGAAGCGTGAAGTCAATGAAAGGCAAGTCTTGTATCGCTCCAAAGCCGGCCGTTCCCGCTTCCTTGTGTAAAACAGCCGCCTTTATGAGCAATAAAACGTTTATGAAAATCTATTAGTGTGAAGAGTCAAACTGATTGACCATAAGTACAGGCTGGTGCGTCGCCTCAATCGTATCCCGCCAGAGGCTGCTTTCCGGATCCACATGGCTGCGGCGGACAACCGCTGCCTTCATAGGAATATGAACGAATTCGTTGTGAATAAGCCCTATGATTAGCTTGGTTTTACCTGCCATTGCCGCATGAACCGCAGCGCTTCCCAGCCGCTCGCAGTAAATAGAATCGCTTGAGATTGCCGGCGCAGAGCGGATGATATAACTAGGATCTATGTACTTGAGGGTAATATCAATCTTCTTGAGAGCGAAGTACTCTTGGATACGCTTTTTAAGATACGGCCCAACGTCAACCAGCTTTACATTGCCCCCAGCATCCGTTTCAACGTTAGTCATAAGCTGTTCCTGCATGGCCCCCTCTGCTACGATTATGACCGCATGATGTCTGCTTTCAAGGCGTTTTTGTAGATGGCGGAAAAAGCCGTTGTACCCTTCAAGGTTAAACGGTATCTCCGGTATCAGCACAAAATTGACTTCATGGCTGGCAAGAGCTGTATGTGCAGCGATAAAACCGGATTCGCGCCCCATAACCTTAACTAAACCGATGCCGTTATACTGAGAATGAGCCTCCATGTGCGCAGAGGCAACAACCTGAACAGCTTTAGCAACCGCCGTATCAAAACCGAATGATTTTTGTATAAAGAAAAAATCATTATCAACGGTTTTAGGAATACCAACCATAGCTATTTTCAACTGCCGTCTGCTTATTTCCTCCGCAATTTCTAATGAACCGCGCTGAGTGCCGTCGCCGCCTATGGTAAAAAGCATATTGAGGTTGAGCTG
This sequence comes from Spirochaetaceae bacterium, assembly GCA_031284085.1. GTDB lineage: Bacteria > Spirochaetota > Spirochaetia > Treponematales > Breznakiellaceae > BOBG01. Next base: position 1,077 of record JAITAM010000139.1, on the reverse strand, counting down.
TTCCATAGTATCAACAATACTGCCCACTTCCTTGCCGCCGCCGCGTGCAGTGCCAAGGAAAGAACCGCCTATTTTGTGAATTTCGTCAACCATAGGCGGAGTCAACTGTATGGGTGCAAAATTATGATCCGGTAGGAAGCCTAGGTAGCCGTAGCGTATTCCGGAAATCCGTCTTACACCATAACGATACCACAGCGAATGTACGATGGAGCGGATAACATCGTTAATCCCCGGACACAGGCCCCCGCAGCTAACAATGCCGGCATGAACGTGCTGCGGACTAAAATAGAGCATCTCACGAGGCCCGGCAACTTCAAATACATGTTGAGAGTCAAGAAGTTCCGGCTTATCAGGATCAACGCTCACGTTAAGCCTGATAAATTGATCATCCCGTGCATAATTTGCAATATAGTCCTCACTTATTTTAGACATAGCAATGGGAGACTTTATGTTGCATTTTCCCAAAGTTTCGATAGTAAAATCATAATCATTGCTCATAGCAATTCCTCCATGCTTTTTAGTCTACACTACGCTAATAGAAATAGGCAAGGGAAAATAAATAGTAAGCAGCAAAACGAAAGCTTGACTTTTTGATTATCCTGCACTGTAGTAGTAGCTGATGAAACAGTTTGTATTTAACCTTCAGAAAGTTTTAGAGCTGCGCTCATACTATGAGCGTGAGGCTGAAATTGATCTAGGGCGTGCAGTCGGAGCGCTGACGGCGATTGAAAACAACATTGAAGCTATAGCGCAAGAGCGGCACCGGATAGCCGAGCGTTTTTCCGCCGGCTATGAAGCGCATGACATTCTTGTTGCCGACCGCTATTTACAACGTCTTTCTGTAACTAAGGACAAGCTTCTTAAAGAAGCTGCTGAGGCTGATAAAAAAGTTGAAGCTGCCCGTGAAATATACCTTAACGCATCCCGCGACCGTAAGATTCTTGATAAAGTGCGGGAAGGCCGCCAGCACGAGTACCACAAAGCCATGCTCCTTGAGGAAGTAAAAGAAACAGACGATCTGACCAGTTCAAAGTCTAAAAACAACAGCCGCAGGCTGCTTTAACGCGGTTCTGTCCC